>CAMCII010000346.1 GCA_945874505.1 Bordetella parapertussis
GCGGCCAAAGCGAAAGTCTTCACCCACGATCAGCCAGCGTGCATTCAGGCCTTTGACCAAGAGCTTTTCAATAAAGTCTTGTGCCGACATTTCTGCAAAATATTGATCAAAACGTGCGAGCATCACCTGTTCGATGCTTGCCTCGCGCAGTGCACTGAGTTTGTCGCGCAGCCCATTGATTTGTGGCGGTGACAGCTCAGGTCGTCGATTTTTTTCGGCGAAAAATTGGCGCGGATGCGGTGCAAAGGTCAAGACGGTTGGCACCAACGCGCGTGCGCGAGCCGCCTCAGTCACTTGGCTGAGCATGGCCAGATGCCCGAGATGCACCCCATCAAAATTGCCGATAGAGAGCGCGGTGGGTCGCCGCAAGAGGGGGGGCGAAGCCTGACGAAAAATGCTGAAAGAGGTGTTCACGGGCAACAGTTTACAATTTCGCACTCCCTTGTCTTCGAAAAACCATGTCTGAATCCAAAATATTGCGCTGCCGCTTCGTTATTTTGATCTCTGGCCAGGGGTCAAACATGCAGGCGCTTGTGCAGGCATGCCAGTCAAAGGCGTGCTCGGGTGAGGTCGTCGCGGTGGTATCGAACCGAGCACAGGCCGGCGGCTTGAAGTGGGCGCAGGGGCAGGGCATTGCAACTGAAGTGATTGCGCATACCGATTTTGCGTCGCGTGAGGCCTTTGATCAGGCTTTGGCAGCGGTCATTGACCGTTACTCGCCAGATTATGTCTTGCTCGCAGGGTTTATGCGGATCTTGACCTCAAGCTTTGTCGAGCACTATGCGTCGCGTTTGGTCAATATTCACCCTTCTTTGTTACCCGCGTTTCCAGGTCTGCATACCCACGAACAGGCCTTGGCGATGGGGGTGCAAAGTCATGGATGCACGGTGCACTTTGTGACGCCGGTTCTGGATCACGGTCCAATCATCGCTCAGGGGGTAGTGCCAGTGTTGGCCAGCGATACCCCCGAGACGCTCGCTGCACGGGTGCTCAACGTCGAGCATTGTGTCTATCCCGCAGTTGCCAGTTGGCTAGCGCAGTCGCGCGTCAAACTCATGCCTGATCAACGCGTACAGGTTGAAGGTGTACCTAAGCGTTTATTTGTATCGGAGCTCGCGCAATGATTGATTCTAAAAAAGCAGGCCCTCGTACCCCTTCAGGTAGTGCAAAACGTTCAATTCAGTCGTTTGCGCAGGCCCGAGCTACCGGCCAGAGCAGCCGAGTTAAAAGTGACGCCGGTGGCGCTGTAGGTGCCTCTCGTGTGGGTACAAAAGAGGCAGCTCGTGAGGCTGCGCGTGCGGCAGGCAACGCTCTGCCCCGCAAAGGTTCGGCGACAGAACGGCTGATGAACGCCACGCCTTTTGCGCCACGCTCAGGCGCGCCTCGTTCGGGCGGCGGGTATGACGGGGATCGGCCTGCGGCTGCGCGGGGCGAACCGCAGCAGTCAACCTACACCGGTCGCGTCAAGCCCCGTTTGCCACCGATGACGATCCGGTTAGATCAAATTCGGCAAGTGCTGGATGAGGTCTTAACCTGGCGCTTTGCGGCCGATTCTGTGGTGTCGCACTGGTTTCGGGCGCACCCAAAGTTAGGGGTACGTGACCGCGCCGACGTGGCTGAAGTCGTCTATGACGTGTTGCGCAATCTGCGACGCTATCGGCAACTGGCTGAAAGCGGGGTGGGCAATGCTGTCAGGCGTTTAGCGATTCAAGGCGCGATTGTCATGATTGACAATGGCCGCGTGCGAGAAGTGCTTGATCCAGGTGAAATTGCTTGGTTAGACCGCATCGCGCAAATTGATGAGCAATCGTTGGCGGTCGAGGTGCGCACGAGCCTGCCTGATTGGTTGTTTGAACGCTTGCAGCACTTACCTAATCTTGAACAACTGGCGCAAGCCTTGAATCAACCTGCGGCGCTTGATATTCGAGTCAACCCCATGAAGGCTGAGCGTGACGACATGCTGGCTGATCTGGCTCGTGGCAATGCCGTGCGGCACGCGCCTGTGGCTACGCCTTACTCGCCCTGGGGGATTCGTTTGACGGGTCGCCCCACGATGAACAAGTGGCATCAGTTCGAGCACGGCTTAATTGAGGTGCAAGACGAAGGTAGCCAATTGCTCGCCTTGTTGGTAGGGCCTAAGCGCGGCGAGATGGTGATTGACTTTTGCGCTGGTGCCGGGGGTAAAACCTTGCTCTTGGGTGCGCTGATGCGCTCGACCGGTCGCCTTTATGCGTTGGATGTGTCGGCGACACGTTTGGCTAAAGCCAAGCCGCGGTTTGCTCGCAGTGGTTTGTCAAATATTGTGCCGGTAGTGCTTGAGCACGAAAACGATACGCGGGTTCGACGCTTAGCCGGTAAGGCGCAACGTGTTTTGGTGGATGCGCCATGCAGTGGTGTCGGCACCCTGCGACGTAACCCTGACTTAAAGTGGCGCCAGTCAGTGCAAAGCTTGCAAGAACTGACGGCTTTACAGGCCCGTATTTTGGCCAGTGCTTCGCGCTGCGTTGCACCAGGTGGTCGCTTGGTCTATGCCACCTGCCGTGTCTTGCTTGAAGAAAATCAGGCTCAGGCAGAGCTGTTTTTGGCAGAACACCCGGATTTTGAACTCATCGACGCGGCACAACTTCTTGCCGCACGTACGTCTTTGCAACTCGAGGGCCCTTATTTAAATCTTAGGCCGGATGTGCATGGCACTGATGGGTTTTTTGCTGCCGTATTTGAACGCCGCAAAGCTGGAGCTGAGGTAGCACTTGAGGTGGCCGTCGCGCCTGAGGCTGCCATTGCATCTGAATCTCCGACCGCCGCTTCGGCTGTTGCGTCGGCGCCGGCCTCGGCAATTGACGCGTTTGCTGCGTTTCTTGCCAAAGACGCTTTAAACCTCACGCATCGTGATGAGGGCGAGATTGAGGATTCTAAGGCCGACGAACCGGCTAAAAAACCACGTGCCAGCAAGGCGGCAGGACGGGTTAAAAAGGCTTAGTGGCTTGATTTTACGCAAAAACCTTGCGGTAAGGCTCGTATCAAATTGGTGGGTTAGGCTAAAATGGCTCTGACTATTTTGTCTGAGGCGGTCGATATATTTATGAACGAAATTATTTCTTTTGTCGCGGGTGGTTTGTTGCAGGCATCGTGGTGGCAGGTTGCCCTGATCACCTTGGCGCTCACCCACGTCACAATCGCGGCTGTTACGATTTTTTTACATCGTAGCCAGGCTCACCGTGGCCTTGATCTACACCCGCTTGTCATGCACTTTTTCCGTTTTTGGTTGTGGCTAACCACCGGCATGGTGACAAAAGAATGGGTGTCGATTCACCGTAAACACCATGCGCGTTGCGAACGCGAAGGCGATCCTCATTCGCCCATGATCTACGGTATTAATAAAGTTTTATTTAGCGGTGCAGAGCTTTATCGGCATGAATCTAAAAATGCTGAAACGCTGTCTAAGTTTGGTCACGGCACACCCGACGATTGGGTCGAGAAACACATTTACACACGCTACAGTGCGCGCGGCATTTTGATCATGCTTGTCATTGATGTGGCGCTTTTTGGTGCGCTCGGTCTGACTGTCTGGGCGATACAGATGGCTTGGATCCCTTTTTGGGCCGCTGGCGTGGTCAATGGCGTGGGGCATTATTTTGGATACCGAAATTTCGCCTCGCCAGATACCAGCACGAATGTGTTCCCGATCGGCATTTTAATTGGCGGCGAAGAACTCCATAATAATCACCATGCCTTTGGCACCTCGGCGAAGTTCTCAAGCAAATGGTACGAACTCGATATCGGTTGGCTGTACATCTTGGGCTTACAGGCTGTTGGGTTGGCCAAGGTCAAAAAAGTCGCGCCTCGTTTACGGCTTGAAGCCACAGGTAAAACTGGGGTTGATGCCCGTACGCTGCAGGGTGTGATTGCTCACCGGTTTGAGATTCTTGAGCGCTACACCAGCATCATGAAGACGGCTTGTCGTGCTGAACTCACGCGCTTGAAAACTTCAGCGACCAACAACCACGATACCAGTCACACTGAGGCGCTTGCTGCCGCCACGCATTGGCTTGGACGCGGCGACGAGACCCTGCCTGCAGTCGAGCGTGCGCGCATAGATCAAGCCTTGTCACAGACGGCTTCGCTGGCAACACTTGTGCAAATGCGTCACGATCTGGCTAAGCTTTGGGATAGCTCCACCGCCTCAAGCGAGCAACTGCTGCACGACTTGCAAAACTGGTGCCAGCGCGCTCAACAAAGTGGAATCGCTAGCCTTGAAGAGTTTGCCTTACGCCTACGCCGCTATGCGGCATGATCGACAAACTTAACGCACCTCAACGCGAGGCGGTCACACTTGCGGCGCAGCATGCGTTAGTGCTGGCGGGTGCGGGTAGCGGTAAAACGCGTGTGTTAACCACACGCATGGCGTGGCTCATTCAAAC
>CAMCII010000347.1 GCA_945874505.1 Bordetella parapertussis
TATTTAGCTGCGTTCGACAATGCGTCAGGGGCAGCAAGCTGGATCAAATCCCCCTCGCCCTTTAGGTCGGCTAGACCAAAATTTCAACGTAATAAAATCAGTTGCGGGATCGCGTCAGAGCCCGTCCAGACGACTGCGTCTTGATCGAATTGAGTGCCAACAGACTGAGCAAGCTCTAAGGTCAACCCTAAGGCGAAATAGCTGCGTTCAGCTGGCCACGCCGTGCCCTCTTCACTACCCGAACCTTCAATAACGCCAACACCTAGGCTCTGCAACCGCGCAGCTAGTTGCGCGTGAGCCAAGTGATTGGCGTCGTCAGCTTGCGCTGTACTGCGCGGGTTGTAAGCGGTGATAAAGGCACCGCACGTCACACCGCGCGTTTGATAGAGCTCGGCCAAACGAGGCGAGTACTGCTCGACCTTCAACACGATATCGTGCTCAGTATGGCCCAAGCGGTAAGAGGTATTGTGAAAAGCCCGAAGCTTGTCAGGGTGGATTTGCGTTGCGTCAGTCATAAAAAAAGCCCTCTGTTGATGGAGGGCCGACGCTACTCCCGCTTGGTTGCCTAAACCTTAGGCCACATCCGCTTTCGCGTCCACCTTGCCCGGGGGGCAGGTTGGTCAGGGCGTCGGCCCTTGTCTTGATGTTGTAGCTACTGTAACAACAAATGATTTAACTAGCAAACTATTTGTTGGTTATATGCAAATGATTCAACCTCCAGCCCGTAGTCATAAAGCGATCAACCCGCCCATCACGCTTGACCGCATAACCCCACATCGCTTGCACGCCCTTAAGTTCAGACCTGGTCGATTCAAATTCCCAAAGCGTTTCGTTGTCTTGCAGCGAATCTTTGAAAACAACCCAGCGAGCGTTGCAGTGACCAAAGGGGATATTGGGCACAGCCTCCATCGGATCCTGGATGAGATTGGTTCGTTCAACTTCTTCGATACTCACTTGCCGTGTCAGTTCAAAGTCGTTCAAGGCAAAGGCGATTTCTTCGAGGTCTTCGGGATTTGAATTTGAATTTGAATTTGAATTTGAATTTGAATTTGAATTTGAATTTGAATTTGAGTTTCGATTTCGGTTTCGGTTTCGGTTTCGGTTTGGGATTAGATCCGAGTCTGATTCAGCCACCACCTCCTGCGATTTCTTTTTAAAGATATCTTTGAATTTCAAGACAAACACCACCGGCCAAACAAGCCAAACTAGAAAAAACGCCAACGTCGGAACGATGACATCTTCAAGCACTCGGTATAAAAAAGCTTCACGCTTCGGGTTAAGCGCCTTCATGATGTCGCGGGCAAATTTAGATTCTTTTCGTTTATTCGCCAAGTGTGCAGCCACAACGATCAGGCTAACGACAAGGCCAAGGCCAAAATATATCGCAGCGTAAAGGTCTAAATTACTCATCGCGGCCACCTTCTTTTGTGCTTTGGTGGGTGTTGTCGCGCAATTGTGTGTTGACCACGATGCCGTTTTCAATGGCGAGAAACAAATCGCTCTCATAGCGACTTGCGTAGCCCATGTGTATATATTCGATCATTTCGCCTTGAGGGATGTTGATCACACCCGTATACCAGTGCGCAAACACACGGTCTGTAAAGCCAGGGAACAGACTCTCTAAGGTGACGTCGGTGCCATCAGTATAGGTAGCGTTCAAGCCAACAAGGTAAAGTCGGTCTAAAAGGATTTCCCACTTGCCGACATAACAGCGCCAACAGGCCGACGAACTTCGTTGAAAGTCAGGAGAAAGCCCCATCTGTGCAAAATAGTCAGACAGCGGCTCGGTGCGCATCGATAGTCGCTCACCCTTGTAATGCAAAACTTCGGTCACTTGTGCAGTCATGTGTTCCCTATGCTTTGGTGTTGCGTGATTTGAGATTGCTCTGATTTAACCTATCACTACGGTGGCTCACAGCGTGAGCCTTACTCTTACCACAAAAAAAATACATTTAGATGGTTTGCGGCTTTATCATCAGACGATGAGTAGAGAACCTGTAACTTAGGGATGCAAAGATGACTGCGCGTAAAAAAATGAACCTCACCCTAATTGTTGCTGCACTCAGCCTGTTTTGTGCCCTTCAACAAGGTGTGGCGGCAGATATTTCGGTGATCGCGGGTAAAGACGGTTCGGCCGATCTAATCATCATCAAGGGTGCCATCACGGCTGAGGACGAAAAGAAATTTAAACAAATTGCCTTGAATACCGAATTCGCCACAGTCGTACTAGATAGCCCTGGTGGTTTATTGCGCCCTGCAATCGCAATCGGCAAGACAATACGAATTAAAGAGTTTGCAACTGCTGTTCTCGATGCCGAATGCATCTCTTCTTGCGCACTGATATGGCTAGCAGGCGATATCAGGTACATGGCCAAAAATTCTAAAGTTGGGTTTCACGCGGCGTACATTGAGGATAAAGACGGAAAAACTATCCCAGCGGCTACAGGCAATGCTTTGGTGGGTTCGTATTTAAATTCACTCGGTCTAAACGAGTCTATTGTTGCGTTTGTGACCCGAGCCGGTGCCACCGAGGTCAATTGGCTGAACAAAGAGGGGGCTGACAGGCTGGGCTTACCGGTTTCGTTCATCACAAACAGAAGAAAAGCTGTTGCAGATTTCAACCTAGCGCTTACAGGCAGAGCGGATAACAAAACCTCAATCGACGAGACAATAAAGCTTTATCGGTCATCCGCGGACGCGGGTTTTGCTGGCGCGCAAAATAACTTAGGCGACATGTATGAGAACGGCGAACATGTTGAAAAGAATAAGCCATTTGCGGTCTATTGGTACACCCGAGCAGCAGAGCGTGGTGAACCTACAGGATATCTAAGCCTTTCAACTATTTTGAGCGACGATTCAAAGGAGGAAGGCGTACTGATAGAAGCTCTAAAATTTGCCTTACTGGCCGTGCATACACTGCCAGACGGTCTCAACGCCGTCGTAGCACAGTCCACCGCTAGAAAGGTCTTGGCAATGCTTCCAGAGGCCGCGATCAACCGTGCGATTGATTTGGCACGCGATTGGGATCCACTCTATCAAGAAAAATATTTAATGAGTGATACAGCCAGTGATTTTTCAATTATCGAAATGCCAAAACAGCAATCGGGCACCAATAGAGTTGTCAACCTTAAAGACATCATTTCGCAAAGTGTTTCGCAGGGCTACGCCAAGCCTGTATCCGCTCAAGGATTTTGGTCGCTATCCTCTAAAGATACAAAACCTAATCGCGGAAGATTCACCTCGCGCTTGAGTGCCGCCAAACCGCATCATGAAAATGGCAACGCCTTACTCAGTGTCACTCAAGAACATATTCTTCACCCGGGCGACCCTGCTGCAGAGGTCGTTAAGATGAACTCCGTTTCGCTGATAGATCCATCGAGTTATAGAGCCATACGAAACACAGACGATGAGGAAACGACTGACTATCAGTTTTCTGTGCCTCCGAAAGAGACGATGAAGATTAATGAACGGATTCGTGTCGGAGTACTTCAGACGAAAGACAAAAGTGGTACGGTCACTGAGACTGGCGTGGTTTTTGAAGAATTAAGAATGTCGCTTGAGCAGTTGGGTGCCTTAGAGTTTTGTCAGGTCGAACATACAACTAGCGTGACTGACCCAAAAAATGAGAAGCTAAGCTACTCGTGCGACATCTTTCGAGAAAATGAAGCCGCGTCTGGCCGGGTCGCGTTTATCTATGAAGATAAGGGAAGATCAGTCTATAAAGTTAGGGTAAGGTATAGCCCTTCCACACAAAAGTAGCCGGTGTGAGTGGCAGTGGCCCTGCACTCACACCGCTAACGCCGCCAACCACTGTGCGGCATCGCGAATGCCGATTGAACCTTGGTCAAGTTCAGCTTTGCATTCTCGAACCAATTGAATCGCTTGAGCTTGCGGCCATTGCTCGGCAAAACGACTTAAGGCGCGGTGCGGCTTTGTGTCAGATAACTTGCATTCAATTAGGTGTGTCAGGGTGTCGCCCTGACTCAGACAAAAATCAACTTCGGCATCATCTTTGGTGCGAACGTAGTGCAGCCCGACCTCTGCCCCTTGAGTGTCTTGCTGCCAGTGCACGTTTTTGAGTAAATGGCATGCCACTAGGTTTTCAAACTGAAGCCCCGCATCGCCCTGCACCATACCGGTGTCATAAAAATAAACTTTCGGCGCTTGCAGCGTGGCACGCGCGATATTGCGATGCCAAGGCCACACCACAAACACAATAAAAAGCGACTCTAAAATATCAAGGTATTTGCCTACGGTAACCGGCGAGAGGTTTAAGTCACGCGCCAAAGACGCAAGAGATAAAGGCGACCCGACCCGCGAACGCAGCATCTCGGCAAACAGGCGAATTGCGTTGAGTTCTTGCACGCGTGAAAACTCGAGAACATCCTCGCGCACCAAGCCCGCAAAGTAAT
>CAMCII010000348.1 GCA_945874505.1 Bordetella parapertussis
CGGGCTTTGAGGCGTGTTTGCTTTAAATACGACAAGTGCTGCACAAACACTTTGCCATTCAAATGATCGATCTCGTGCTGTACGCACACTGCCAGTAACCCTTCAGCATCAAACTCGTGCACCTCGCCCTCAAGGTTCAGCGCACGCACGCGCACCTTCGCGGGGCGCTCTACCTCGTCGTATACCCCGGGCACCGACAAACAGCCCTCCTCGTGGGTTTTTTGCTCGTCGCTCAACGACACGATCTCTGGGTTAATCAGCACCATCAAATCATCTTTGTTTTCGCTGACATCGATCACCACAACGCGCTCGTGCACGTCAATCTGGGTGGCTGCCAAGCCTACGCCCGGCGCGTCATACATCGTCTCGGCCATGTCAGCCGCCAGTTTGCGGATGCGATCTGTCACCGCAGCAACAGGCTTAGCGACCTTGTGCAGGCGTTTATCGGGGAAGTGCAGAATAGTCAGAAGAGCCATACGCGCAAAGTCGTTCAATTTGTAACGTTATTAACATTTTAATTTATTACCGGGGCAAATTCCAATGAAACCTTATTTACATCGCAGTCATCCAAACCCTCACCCGTCACGTGACAGACCAAGGCGGCTGACCATCTAGTTGTACGCTCCTTCGACTGCCAACGGACGGTATCGGTCTAAATCGCCGTGACCTAGGGCAAACCAAGGGGTTTCGGGCTTGACAACGGGTCAGCATGAACCGACGATCAGCGTTGGAATTTTTGTTCGAAGGGTTACGGTCTTATGAATCGGATTGGCATTGATGTCGGTGGCACATTTACAGATATTGTCTTGGTAGACGACAACACCGGACAAATCTGGTCGGCTAAGGTGCCCACCACCCCTGCAGATCGCGTAATCGGTGCGATGCACGGTTTTCATCGCATCTTAGAACTGAGTGGCAAAACAAGTACCGAGATTGGCTTTATCGGGCACGGCACCACCATGGCCACGAATATGATTGTCGAGGGTAAGGGTGCCAAAACGGCACTCATCACCACCGCTGGTTTTCGCGACATCCTTGAGCTACGCAGGGTCTCACGCCATGACCGTGCCGATTTGTATGACTTGCAATTTGAAAATCCTAAACCTCTGGTTGAGCGGCGCTGGCGCCTTGAAGTCGCTGAGCGTCTGCGCCCCGATGGCTCGGTCGAGACACCACTTGATCTTCAAGCACTGAAAAGCCTAGCTGAAAAGATCAAAGCCTCTGACATCGAAGCGGTGGCGATTTGTTTTTTGCATGCCTACGTGAACTCGGTGCACGAAAAACAAGCCTACGACGCTCTCAAGCGTTTGTTGCCGCAGCACTTCATCACAGCATCGCATCAGGTCAACCCTGAAATGCAAGAATACGAGCGCACGAGCTCGACGGTGATGAACGCCCTCTTAGGCCCCGTCTGTGGTCGCTATATCCATCATTTCGACAGCCAACTTCAAGCCGCAGGCTTTCGCGGCGAGCTGCTGTTCATGCAATCGAACGGTGGCTTGGCCTCAACGGTGGTGGTGGCTGCTAAGCCAATCGTGCTGCTTGAGTCAGGCCCTGCAGGTGGGGTCAGTGCCGCGGTGCGCGCCAGCGAACAATCCAAGTTGCCGGGTGTTCTGTTGGGGGACATGGGCGGCACTACCTTCGATGTATCACTGATACGCGACTCGCGCCCCGAACTTCGCACCAGCAGCCTGCTACACACCCATGCGGTGCGCGCACCCACCATTGATATCGACTCAATTGGCGCAGGCGGCGGCTCGATCGCCTGGATTGACAGCGGCGGCGGGGTGCATATTGGCCCTCAAAGCGCAGGGGCTGACCCAGGGCCCGCCTGTTATGGCCGCGGCGGCAAACGCCCAACCGTCACAGACTGCAACGTTTTGCTGGGGTATGTCGACCCGAATTCATTTTTAGGTGGTGAGTTCAAACTTGATGCGCAAGCTGCCGCTGACGCCGTCGAAGAACATTTGGCCAAACCGCTAGGAGTCTCGGCATTAGAGGCGGCCTGGACCGTACGTGTCGTGGCCAACGCATTAATGGCGCAGGCAATGCGCCTGATGACCGTCGAGCGCGGCTTTGATCCTCGAGAACTATCCTATATGTGCTACGGTGGCGCGGGCCCTGTGCACGCCATCGACTTGGCCGAAGAACTCGAAATCAAAGAAGTGATTGTGCCGCCACTACCCGGTCTGTTCAGCGCCTTTGGCATGATTGTGGCCGATCGCCAATTTGATGGACAAACCGCGGTCGAAACCGAGCTTGAGGCCATTACACCCACCGCCATTGCGGCACTTTGTGCTGAGCTCAAGCAGCAAGCACTCGATACGTTTGGTGCGCAACAAAACACGCATCCTGTGCAAAGCCATTTTCGCGCAGACTGTCGCTACACAGGTCAGCCCGCCTCAATCTCAGTCGATATCCCGGCTAACTTGCTGAATGCAGCTGAGCAAAACAAACTGATAGCAACCATTCGTGCAGGCTTTGAGCTCAACCATAAGCGCATGTGGAACTTCACCAAACCCAACCAGCCGATTGTGCTGGTGAACTTGCGCGTTCAGGCTAGCGTTCGAACAGGTTGGCGAGGTGTGGTGCAGCAGTCAAGCGCAAATGTCGCAGCGGCAGCGCACCCGGCAAAACGCACGCGTGAGGTCTACATTGACGGTCGTATGCAAGCGCTGCCTACCTACCAACGCTCAAACCTTGCTCCGCTCGCCGTGATTGCAGGGCCCGCCATTATTGAAGAACAAAGCAGCTGCTTGATTTTCAAAGCGGGCCAGACCGCACGGATCGATGCCGTGGGCAATTTGCGTATTTCACTTTAGGGTCAACATGCAAACGATTGTTTACGAAATTTTGCGCAACTCACTTTACGCTATCGCGCGTGAAATGAAGATCGCGATGATGCGCACCGCTGCCAGCCCGATTATGCATTTAGGCGCAGATGCCTCTGCCGCGGTCTTTGACGCGCAGATGCAACTTGTGGCGCAAGGCAATGACATCCCAACCATGTTGGGGTCAGCCGTGATCTCAACCAAAGTTTCGGTTGAAGCGATTGGTCGCGACAACCTACGCCCGGGCGACGTCATCATCAGCAACGATGCCTACCTTGGCGGGGGCAATCATCAGCCTGATATTCAAATCACGCGCCCTGTGTTTGTTGACAACGAAATCGTCGCCTTTGTGATGACTCGCGGCCACTGGAACGACATCGGTGGGCAAGCACCGGGCAGCTACGCCCTCAACACCTGGGATATCTATGGCGAAGGTATCCGTATCCCGCCTGTGCTGCTGTTTCGTAACGATGAGATCGTACGCGACGTGCAAAACATGATCGTCAGTAACACACGCGATCCAGAAGGTCGGCTACTCGATATTCAAGCGCAGTATGCCGGCACCTTTGTTGGCGATCAACGGATTCAGTCCTTGGTGAAGAAGTATGGTGCAGACGCCCTGCGCGATGCCATGAAACGCTCGCTCGACCATTCTGAAACCTTGATGCGCGAAGCAATTCGCGGCATCCCTGATGGCGTGTATGAAGCCGAAGATTTCGTTGAAGGCGTGCAATCGCCTGGTTGGTCGGGCGCGAATATCCCAATCAAAGTTAAAGTTACGGTGGCGGGCGATCAGATCCACTTTGATTACACCGGTACGGGTAAACAAGCGCGCGGTGGGATCAATTGCCCCTTAGCCGTCACCTGTAACAGCACCTGGTTTACGGTCAAGGCCCTCACCGATGTGGCGATACCGATCAATCAAGGGTGCTATCGCCCCGTGACGATCGAAGCGCCCCTGGGCAGCATCGTGAACTGTACCTTTCCGGCCTCGGTTGTGAGCGGCAACACTGAAACCTCACCTCGTGTGATCGACCTCTGCTTAAAAGCGTTATCGCAAGCCGTACCCGAACGCGTGATTGGTCAAAGCAACTGCGCAGCCTGCTCGGGCGTCTTTGGCGGGCGCGACCCCAACGAAGCACGGGTGCGTCGCACCGGCAAAGAATTCATCAGCTTAGTCGAACCGCATGGCGGCGGCATGGGCGCTCGTGCCACGCGTGATGGCATTAATGGCATTCGCGTCTATGTGGGCAACGCGGGTGCCTTGCCCGTTGAGTTTATCGAACAGACCATGCCGATCACCGTCGAAGCCTGGGCACTTGTACCCGATAGCGGCGGCGCGGGTCGGTGGCGTGGGGGCTTAACCTCACGGCGCACTTACCGCGTCGGCTTTGAAGAGGCCACTGTGACAGCCGCAGGCGAACGTGGCCAAGCGGCGCCAGAAGGCTATTTTGGCGGTTTAGCGGGTGGCCTCTTTGAATGCCGCATCGTGAGCCCCGATGGCACCGAGCGCGCTATGCCAAGCAAGGGCGCAACCGAGATTGTCCACCTAGGCGATCGAGTGCTCTT
>CAMCII010000349.1 GCA_945874505.1 Bordetella parapertussis
CCCACGGTGGATTTGCACCCACGCCTGATTTCGAGTCAGGTACATTCGACCACTCTGCCACCTCTCCGGTGCGTGCAATTGGGGGATCAATCGCGGGTAGGGCGGCGTTGCGCCATACCTTGGTCAAGCCAAACATTCTAGCAGAAACAGTGATTCATTTGATCGAGACCTAAAACCTCGCCTCATTGGTACGAGGCGCATTGAATCTGGCCAGAAAGCAAAGTTTAGTCAGCCTTTACTTGCTATTTGGGCCTTTTGTGAGGCCTGTGTGGCCTTCCAAATTGCCCAAAGGCGCGTAAGCGGAGGCAAGCCGTTAAACTCGACGTCACACCGATACCCATTTTTTGAGACTATCGCCATGCTTTTCGTGCTTTCCCCTGCAAAAAAACTGGATTATGACTCGACACTGCCAACTGATCTGCACACGCAGCCCTTGTTTGTAGACGAGGCCGCTCAGCTGATTAAGGTGCTGAAAACGCAATCGGCAGATGACGTGGCGTCTTTGATGGATTTGAGTGAAGCTTTAGCGCAGCTAAACGTTGAACGCTACGCCACCTGGAAAAAAACCTTTACGCAAAAAAATTCACGTCAGGCTGTTTTGGCATTTAACGGTGACGTGTACGAGGGCTTGAACGCGGCCACGCTCAAAGAAAAGGATTTGCAATGGGCACAAGAGCATGTGGCAATCTTGAGCGGCCTGTATGGCGTGCTAAGGCCGCTTGATCTGATGCAAGCCTACCGACTAGAAATGGGCACCAAGCTTGAAAACCCGGGCGGGCCTAATTTGTATGCCTTTTGGAAAACAACCATCGCCCCTTATTTGAATGAGCGCTTAGCAAAAGAGAAGGCCCCCGTTCTGGTGAACCTAGCCTCTGAAGAGTATTTCAAAGCCGTCGACCTCAAAACGCTGAAGGCACGCATCGTTCAATGCGTGTTTCAGGACGGCAAAAACGATGTGTACAAAGTCGTGAGTTTTCATGCGAAGCGTGCACGTGGCCTGATGGCACGTTTTGCGATTGAGCAACGTGTTACCAAACCAGAAGAATTGAAAAAATTTAATAGCGAGGGCTACGCCTTTACGGCGAACTTGTCGACTGAAGACAAGCTCGTGTTTCGGCGCGCGGGTTAAGCGGTGCGCCACAAAGAGGTACTGGCTTATCCCCGCGTCGCGTTAGTTCTGCAGGGCGGTGGTGCGCTTGGCTCATATCAGGCGGGCGTGATTGAAGGGTTATATGAAGTTGGGATTAGTCCTAACTGGGTCGCGGGTATTTCAATCGGCGCCTTGAACTGTGCTTTGATTGCAGGCAATGCGCCAAAGCATCGGATTAGTAAGCTCAAAGAATTTTGGGAAACGATTTGTCGGCCGCCGTCTATTGCGGCAACCGCCGTGTCGTCGATGTTTGACATGTTTGGGCCAGCAGCTCATGCCTTGCGCACCTATACACAAACTCAAACTGAAAGAATGTTCGGCTCTTTTGCCGCGACCCAAACGATGCTTGAAGGCCAGTCTGGTTTCTTTACACCACGCCCGTTAGCTCCTGGGGGCGGTGGTCCGGCCTCAACAAGCTATTACGATACAACGCCACTCATTGCGACCTTAGAAAAATTTGCAGACTTTGACCGTATCAATAGCAAAGACATGCGAGTCTCGATCGGCGCGACTAATGTCAGTACAGGCAACTTTGTGTACTTTGACAATACCGAAATGAAGCTCCATCCCAAGCATTTTTTGGCTTCGGGGGCGTTACCACCGGGTTTTGCGGCTGTTGAGATTGATGGTGAGTTTTATTGGGACGGCGGCTGTGTATCGAACACGCCGCTTGAAAAAGTTCTGAATGTGAAGCCGCGTGAAGATACTCTGATTTTTTAGGTGGATCTATGGAGTGCTCGGGGCAAGCTACCCACCGATATTTTTGAAGTACTTGAGCGCCAAAAAGATATTCAGTATTCAAGTCGAACGCGTGGCGTGACGAATCAGGTGAATGATTTGCAACAGTTACGCCAATTACTTTGGGATGCCTTAGCTCGGATACCGAAAAATGTGAAGGCGAAAGACCCTTGGTTTGATCAGTTAGCGCAACAGGTATACGGGGCGCGCTACAACTGTATTCAGTTAATTTATAAAAACAAACCTAGCGCTGGTCATTACAAAGACTTTGAATTCAGCCATGAAACCATGAGCCATCATTGGAATACCGGCTTGTCAGACATGCGGCGAACGCTTGAAAATCCTAATTGTTTAAGCCTGCCACCGCCCGGTGAAAATTTTGTGACGTACGACGTGCATCGCCATCAATAGAGGCACCAAGCAAGTGACCTATTCATGCCGTTGGTCACTTATTGGCACGGTCAAAACGCACAAGCGCGAGCCAACCGTACTCACGCAAGTTGGTAGAACAAACGCTAGTCAAATGAACAAGCGCGATTCAAACGCATCGCGTGCATAAGAGAACACCTCTTTTTGAATGACTTCGGGCGGTAAGCCGAACACAGATTGAAGAGCATCTGCGTAGACGGCCAGCGCATCGACCGTTACTTTCAAATCACGGCTCTCAAAAAGCTGAGACTTTTTTAAGCCGGGCCACTGACTCACGATCCCCTTCGCTTTGACCAACCCGCCAGCAGCCAAGACGCACGAGCCCCACCCATGATCTGTGCCTAAGGTTCCGTTTACGCTGGCTGTTCTGCCAAATTCGGTCACTGTGATGACGAGACTCTGCGCCCATTTTGCGCCAATGCCTTCGCGATAGCCTTTAATGGCATCGTCAATTTGTTTGAGCTTCGTGGCATTGACTCCTTCTGCTGCGCCTTGCCCGGCATGGGTATCGAAGCCGTTAAAGTCCAATACACCAACGACTGGTCCGCCTGGTAACTGCATTTTTTGTGCGGCCTCTTTGGCCAGACTATAGGCGGTTCTGCGTTGTTGATTCGGTTCGGGTGTCCCGTCGGCAGCGAGTCGTAGGTTGTCTGACTCGATCAAGCGCGAAGCATAGGGTTTGAGTTCTGGGACGTTAGCCCAAAGCTGGCTCACGAGCTCGTAGGTTGCTTTGGGTGGTGCCTGCATCCAGCTCGGGTACTGGGTCTCTGACGCAGCATCGCCTCGTAAAATGAGTGGCATGGGGATTGAAATCGCCACGCCGCCTTTAGACTGCGCCGACCGCATCGCACGACCAAGCCAGCCCGAAGCCGAGGCATAGGGCTTCATGATGCCGCTTTGCATGATGTCTTGCCCCTCGAAGTGCGAGCGTCCCTGATACCCAAACCCTGTGGCATGGATCGCAGTCGCTTGCCCGGCCGCCATGAAGTCTGCGAACGTTGGTAACGCGGGATGAATGCCAAAAAACTGATCGCCAAGTAATAAATTTGAGGGCAACAACTCAGAACGTAAAGACCCAATATCAGGATCCGCAAACGGCGGAATGGCCGCAAGGCCGTCCATGCCACCGCGTAGCATGATGACTAACAAACGCTTGGCTTGAGCGGGTTGAGCAGAGTTGACCCAAGGGGTAGCCCCCGCCAGTGTCAGGCTCGCTGAAAACTTAATAAACTCTCTGCGTTTCATGGCGTCTAACCCCAAAGAATAGCGGGTGAAGTCAAATACACGGCCCAAAGGCTTCTGAGAGACTGATCGGGCATGCGTCGCGCTTGCTTCAGCGTCTTAAAGATCGCGCTTTGTTCGCCATGCTGTCTGAGCACAACCTCGCTGAGCTGATCGCCTTGACTAACTAGTCGGGGGGCAAACTGGAAGGCGTAGCGAATTCTTCGATCAAGCATTTCTTTTGATAGCCAGTCACGGTCGTAAAGCGACCAGCCATTGGGCTGAGGGCAATTGTGAATCGCTTGACCAAGCTCTGATAACAACTCATGGAGCTTTTCACCTTTCGAGCCCTTTTGTGGGAGCACAACGGGCAACGCTGCGCCTGTGACGCGATAGATGGTCCAGAGCCAGGTCTCGGGATTTGAAAATTTACGCAAAGCGGTGCCAGCGGAGGCCGCCTCTGCGATCACAGCCTTGTGAACCGTTGGAAGATGGCCATCCGATTTTTCGAAGACTGCACTCAAACGATTGACGAGTTCGGGTGAGGGCGTATCCGTAATGAACGCCGTTGCCAATTTTGTACTGATATGCCGCGCGGTTGCCGGATGGTGGGCTAGGTCGTCCATTAACTTCAGTAATTTGTCGCGATTCGCATACGCACCGCCATATTGTTGACCCATGACAGTTTGGCTCGATGGCTCATGCTTGTTGTCATCGAAATAGCTGCCATAGGGCCCGGACACCGATTGATTGCGCTGCCGACGCCTCACACCCCAGCCCGTTAAGATCATTGCAGCGGCGATCACGTCGTTTTGGGTGTAACCCGAGGCAGGGCTCAAGGTAAATAATTCAAGTA
>CAMCII010000350.1 GCA_945874505.1 Bordetella parapertussis
ATTGCACACCATACGATCTGGATGGGCGAGCGCTATCAAGAACTGTTAGCAGACATTTTTAATCGCAAGATCTTGTCCGAAGATTTTTCACTGTATTTGCATCGCCCGACGGCCACCGACAAAAGTTTTGCCCCAGACGGTTGTGATAGTTTCTACGTGCTTTGCCCTGTACCCAACTTGCAAGGTGGGCAAGACTGGGCCGTTGAAGGGCCAGCCTTACGTGATCGTATTGTGCTTGCCTTAGAAAAAACAATATTGCCCGAGCTGTCATCCGTAATCACTGAAGATTTTTTCATGACGCCAAAAGACTTCGAGCATGATTATCTGAGCGAGCACGGCGCAGGCTTTTCAATCTCGCCAATCTTTACGCAGTCTGCCTGGTTTCGTTTTCACAACCGCGCTGAAAGTTTAAAGAATCTCTACCTGGTTGGTGCAGGTACCCATCCAGGCGCTGGTTTACCAGGCGTGATTTCGTCAGCCAAAGTGGTTGATGCCTTGATCCCAAGCGTGTTGCCCGCGTGATGGTCACAAACGATACCCTCGCAGACGCAGACCGTGTTCTTGCGGCAAAGGGTAAGAGTTTTTACTGGGCGCGCCGGTTGCTTGGCCCAAAACACGCCAGTCGTGCCACTAGACTGTATCGGTTTTGTCGCTACGTTGACGACTTGGCGGATGAGGATCAATCAGCCGCTCGCTCAAAAAGAAATATTGCAGCGCTGCGTGAGGCGCTTGTCTCTGGGTCGACTGAGGATGCTGTCATTAGGGATGGTCTCACCTTAATCAATGATTGCCAGATCGATAAAAGAGTCGTGCTTGACTTGATCGCAGGGGTTTGGTCTGACACCGAGATCGTCAGAATGGCAGACGAAGCGC
Source organism: Bordetella parapertussis (assembly GCA_945874505.1). Taxonomy (GTDB): domain Bacteria; phylum Pseudomonadota; class Gammaproteobacteria; order Burkholderiales; family Burkholderiaceae_B; genus Zwartia; species Zwartia parapertussis_J. The sequence goes on from CAMCII010000350.1 coordinate 874, forward strand.
ACTTGATGCAGTACTGCTATCAAGTGGCCGGTACAGTCGGGTTAATGATGTGCAAAGTGCTCAACACTGATCATCCAGAGGCTGAACCCTTCGCCATCGATCTGGGGATCGCCATGCAGCTGACCAATATTTGCAGAGACGTGCAGACTGATGCCTTAGTCGATCGGCGTTACCTCCCGTCAGCGCTGGTAAACGGTTTAGCGCCTAGTGAGCTCATTGACCCAAGCGAAGAGCACAAACAGCTAGTGCAACAGGCCGTTGCATGCTTATTGAACCTTGCGGAGGAGTATTACCAGAGCGGTGAAAAAGGGTTATCCTATTTACCATTCAGAGCCAGATTGGCAATCTTGGTCGCGGCCCGTCTCTATCGTGAAATTGGTCAAAAACTCAGGCGACAACAATGCGAATACTGGCATCAACGTATCGTTGTGTCTAAAGCTAAAAAGTTTATGCTGACTGTCGAAGTTCTTCTCACCGCGCCTTTGACCTTGAAATTTTGGCGCTACCCAAGCCGGCATGACGCCAAACTACACGCGCCTTTAGCCCCAAGAGACACAAAGACGCTCTTGTCCGTACAGGGTCATGCAAACTGACTTTGAACTGATCATTATCGGCGCCGGCTGTGCCGGACTCAGTTTAGGAACGCAACTCGCCTCATTGCATGCACAAGCCCCTAGAACATTATTGCTTGAGTCTAGGCTTGCTTACGAAAACGATCGAACCTGGTGTTTTTGGGGAGATGAGCAAACGCCGTTTGCAACGCTGGCGGGGTACAGTTGGCAGAGGTTTAACGTCAACGATGGCGTCAACAGCGCGCTACTCGAGTGCCCTGAAACACCCTATCGGATGTTGTCGGCAACAGAGTTTTATACGCCGGCGGTTCAAGCGATTGCTAGTAATGCTGCAATGACTTTAAAAATGGGAGGCTCACTGACTGCAGAGCCTCACTTTGCCGAAGGCAGGTGGCATCTTCACACCACAGATGGTTCTTTTTCAGCCAAAGCCATCGTTGACACTCGACCATTACCGACCCAACAGTTATCTGACACCACCTTGTGGCAATCCTTTTTAGGCTGCGAGCTTGAGTTCGAAGAGCCAATATTCGATCCCAAGTCAGCGCAACTGATGGATTTTTATCAGGCCAATCAAGCGTTCGTTGGGTTTAACTATGTGCTGCCTCTTTCTACAACAAGAGCACTGGTCGAATTCACCGTATTCGCTTCTAAGATCTACGACCAAGCTGAGCTGGTGAGCTATCTTGACGTTCAGATCGAAAAGCTTGCTGGTGGTAGACCTTATCAACGCCGGCGTACCGAGTATGGATTAATCCCGATGGGCATGGGTAAACCTAAAGAGGTAGACAAGCCTGCTCAGCAGCACTCAAGCTATGTTCGAGTTGGCTTGACCGCTGGTGCTGCGCGACCCGCGACGGGTTATGCCTTTCAAAGAATTCAGCGCTGGGCTTTTGCCTGCAAGCAGTCTCTTCAAAAAAACGGTTTACCGATCGGTCATCAACCAGACTCTTTCGTCATCAGACAGATGGATGCGATTTTTTTGAATGTGCTTCGTCATCATCCCGAATTGGGCCCTGAGCTCTTTATGCGACTGTTTTCAAAAGTGAGCAGCGAAAAACTGATTCGCTTTTTGTCAGATCAGGGGAGAGTGTCTGATTACCTGGCGGTGATTTTGTCATTACCACCGGGGCTGTTCATGAAAAGCGCTTATCAAGTGGCGGCGACGCGATGAATCGTATCCAACAACAAGGTTTCATTTTTGGTGTTGTGGCAACACTCATCGCCCTTGGCTCTGCGCTTGCACCAACAGTCGACCCGCTGGCCTCGTTACTCTTGGTTGCGACGTTAATCTTTTTTCTAGGTGTACCGCATGGTGCGCTTGACCCCTGCTTTGCTCAAAAGCTGCTAGCTGTAAAAGGCTGGCGAGCTTGGTTACAGTTTGTGGTGATCTATTTGGGCCTGGCTGGTTGTGTCGTTTTGCTTTGGTGGCAGGCACCGCTCGTCTTTATGAGCGGCTTTTTGATCCTTTCGATTTTGCATTTCTCACGAGACTTAGCGCCACCCACTGCAAAAATCACCGCGCTGCTGTATGGCGGTGCTGTCATTGTGTTGCCCACACTCTTTCATTTTTTTGAAATGCTTGAATTATTCACATTAATTGTTGGCGCTGAAAGTGCTCAGCCGATTGTCGTAGCATTGCGCGCGTTGGTCTGGCCGTGGGTTGTGGCCTTGGCGATTTTGATATGTTTTGAAGCGACTAAAAATTGGCGGGTTAGCTTCGAGATTTTGTCAGTGAGTTTGCTGGCAGTGGTGGCTCAGCCTTTAATCGCTTTCACAGTCTACTTCTGTGGGATGCATAGTTTGAGACACCTGCTGCGAACGCAACAGTATGTCAATTTGCCGGTCAGTCGTCTGTTGTGGATATGTCTCTTACCAATGCTTGGCACCAGCGCTTTGGTCGCGCTTGGTTGGCTGTATCTACCAACGTCATCGTATGATTCAAGAATATTGCAATTTGTCTTTGTGACGCTTGCGGCGTTAACAGTGCCGCATATGCTGTTGGTGGATCGGGCTCGGTACTCGAGTTAGGACGAGAAAATGACTCAGATTGACGGACTCAGTACCTAAGTCATTTTCCCGCAAACATAAAAGCAAAAGTCGACAGAGCCGTTGAGATCGTCACCATTGCAATCATCGCTTTCATGACTAAGGTTGCGACGGTTTTTTCGATTTTTCCCATCTCGCCGCGCAGGTTGCCCATCTCGCCCCGCAGGCTGCCCATTTCTCCGCGCAGGTCACCCATCTCGCCACGAAGGTTTCCCATATCTTTGTGAAGATTTCCGATTTCTCGATAAATACCAACAATTTCTTTTTGCACTGTTGTGATTTCAGTGCGAATTGTTTTTTCAATTTTTAGTTCTAACTTAACCAAATCTTCTTTGGTAGCGAGTGTGGGAATGATGGCTTCAAGTCTTGCGACGCGTGCTTCCATGGTTGGCTCTTTGACAAGTGATACGAGACCTCGCAGTCTACACATTTATGTTTCAAAAAGTGCTGCAGGCGTGGACACATTTGTCACCAATTGTGTCCTTTTAAAAACATGACCTTACGAGTCAGATTCCTCTTTCAACTCAACTCCGGTTTTACCTAACGCCTTTGCTTGTCTAATCAGCCAAGCAAGCTTCTGCGCCGACTCTGCATAAGTCAACCCTTCAAGACGTATATTCGAAATGCAATTACGTTCAACATCGGTTCGGCCAACCTTAGGATGCCAGGTGAGATACGCGCTCATGCTATCGGGGGCTGAAAGGCCAGGGCGTTCGCCGATTAACACAACCACTAACTCGGCACCTAGGATTTCACCAATTTCATCCCCAAGTGCCACGCGAGCTTGGGTCGCAAGTACAACGGCAGCCTCTTGCACCTGTGGCAGTTCTAAGCGTAAGACCTCAAGCAACTGTAAGGC
>CAMCII010000351.1 GCA_945874505.1 Bordetella parapertussis
GTGTCGCGAGTTGATGGCGCTTGGCTTGCCTGTGCTGGTGACCAGTGTCGGTGGATTGCCTGAAAATTTAACAGATCAGCGCGAGGGCTGGATTGTGCCACCGCGCAGCCCAGAGCTGATTCAAAATGTGTTACAAAAAATATTGCTTCAACCCGAACAAATGTCACAGATGGGCGCGCGGGCGCGTCAACGCGCCGAGCGCGAATTTGGCTTAGCCGAGTTCGTCAAAGCAACGCTTGCGATTTATCAGTAGTTTTAATGCCTACTATTTAGCGAATATGTCGATACCAATTTTGATGTACCACCAGGTAGGAGAGCCGGCGCCGCGTGGTACGTCGTATCGAGGTTTAACGGTACACCCCAAAAGCTTTGCCAGGCAGATGCGCTGGATGCATCGCTTGGGCTATCGCGGCTTAAGTATGCGCGATTTAATGCCGTACCTTAAACGTGAAAAAGTTGGCAAAGTGTTTGGCATTACCTTTGATGACGGCTTTCGCAATGTGTTTGAACACGCACTGCCAGTATTGCAAACATATCAATTCACCTCTACTAATTATTTTGTTGCCAATCAATTTGATGGCAGCAATGTTTGGGATAGGCAAAATGGTGTTGTGCCGTCAGATTTGATGTCTAAGCGCGAGATGCTTGCTTGGGCACAAGCCGGTCAAGAGGTCGGCTCGCATACGCTAGACCACGTCCATCTGCCAGAGTTGCCTCTCAAGGCGGCGCGCGAGCAATTAGTTCGTTCTCGTCTCGTGCTCTCTGAGATGCTTGGTGCAGAGGTCACTGCTTTCTGCTACCCCTATGGTGATTTTGAACCTGAACACCAGCGCTTAGCGCAAGAAGCTGGCTATACCAATGCTACAACCACCGCGCGTGGGTTGGCAGAGATTTCAGATGATTTCTATGCACTTCCACGGGTCGGGATTTGGCGCACAACGCCGCTATTCCGTTTTTTATTTCAATGCTTAAGTCAACACGAGAACCGTCGACGTGCCTGAACGCTTGCGTATCGCACTCTTGATTGATCGCTTTGGCCGCCGCTTTGGTGGCGCCGAGGCCTATGGCGTCAATTTGTTCGAGGTGCTGTGTCAACGACATGATGTGACTGTGATCGCACATGATTTTGAGCATGATTTACCAGTCAGGCAGGTTAGGGTGGCGGTGAGTCGAAAATGGCCAAGCTGGCTACGTGTATGGCATTTTGCTCGCCAAGCCAAGCGTCTCACGCGCGATAACTTTGATGTCGTGCATTCGCATATGAACGGTGGTGCGGGTCACATCCATGTGATTCATGTCGCTCCGATTCGTTATCGCCGTTTAAGTGGCATTGGCGCCTTGCGACGATTATTGGTCTATTTGCAACCTAGTAATGTTGCGTATCTCTCTCTCGAGGCAGCAGCGATGCGTGTCAAAACTGGGTCGCGCGTTGTGGCGGTGTCGCATTGGCTCAAAGAACGAATACACGATGCCTATGGCAAGCAACTTGTTGTGGATACGATCGCACCCGGTGCCGTCAGTGTAGCGGTTGATTCAGTGGTGCGTTCGCACACTCGTGTGGCCCTAGGCTGGATGCAAGGCGATATCGGGTGTCTGCTCGTGGCGCGTAATCCGTTGCGCAAAGGGCTCGCCACAGTTCTTGAGGCCTTAAGTCAGTTGCCCGAAAATTTTCGGCTTGCCGTGGTCGGCGCGCAACCCGACATGACAGATTATTTGCGAGCCAATTACCCCAAGCTGGTTGCTCGGGTCAATCTCATCGCACCAACTTCCGACGTGTCGCCCTACTACCAGGCTGCTGACGTTTACGTGCATCCGACCCTGCTAGATAGCTTCGGGATGGCACCTCTTGAGGCCATGGCGCACGGTCTACCGGTGATTGTGAGCGGGCCAGAGTTTTGCGGTTTTGGCCAGTATGTGACTCATCGCCAAGATGCTTGGGTGTTAACCAATCCAGAGGACCCGAGCGAAATCGCTCAGGGCTTGCTCGCGTTGACTTCAGATCAAGCGTTGCGCGCACATCTTTTGTCTCACGCAGCCAAGCTAGTGGGCTCGTTATCCTGGGCCGCTGCGGCGCAAAAATACGAAGCACTGTATGCAGAAAGTATTGAGGCTCGCCGCGTAGCCATGACCGCGTCTCAAGCAAGCACCTGACGCGTAATTTGAACTTCGGTGATTCAATGTCAACGCACGCCGAGTTCACACCCAGCCACGCATCCAATAGCCTAGCAACCCCAAATATTCTTTGATGATGGTACGGCTTGCTTCGAGGCTGCGAATGTGCGGTACCCAAGGGTTGAGCGTTTCGTCATCGGGTAGTGTGATTTGCGGCGCGCTTGAGGCCGGTAACGTATCAATCCCACGTTGGATGAATGTTGCCAGCGCTCGGGGCATATGCAAAGCTGACGTCACCAACAGTGCACGTTTAAGCTGAGCGTGTTGCATCACACGATCTGAGAACTGCGCATTTTCGTAGGTGTAGCGGCTATCATTTTCTAGAATCAGAGCCGATTCTGGCACGCCGCGCTGGCGCAATATTTTAGCCATGATTCGGGCCTCGCTGACTTTGCCCTCTAGTGCACCACCCGACAACAAAATCTTTGGCGCACGGCCTGCGAAATATAGGGCTGCAGCGCGATCAATTCGATCAAATGCTGTTGCGCGGTTGTAAGGCTCAAACCAGTTCGCGCGGTTGGCTTGAGTATTACCACCCAACACCACAATGACGTCCGCGCGCGGCGCACCCGCAGCCTCGACATAGGCATAACGCGTTTCAAGTTTGCCGCCAAAATAAAGTGAAGTGATGGGCAATGACCACATCAATATCCAACCCAGCCCTAGGCTTGAAAGGAGCACCGCGGTGTATCTGTGCGACCACAAAGCAAAAAGCAAGGCCATCACTAAGAGCAGCAGCCCCAGGCTAGGTGGATACAAAAACAGATTCGAGAAAGGGATTTGTGAAAGCAAGTTAGTTTAATGAGAAGATATTTTAGAAAGCTTAAATTTCGACAACGCGTGATGGAGAAACAAAAAATGGTTGCGTTCGTGCAATGACTTCACCCACGGTAGGCCACCGTCCATGCTGTCCTAAATTGATACTTTCAGGGTTCCAGGGGCCGGTTCGAGTGGGATCGGTGACGCCAAAGAGGGTGATTTGCTTGGCGCCGACGGTTGCGCACAGGTGCGACACCCCCGAATCATTACAGATGACAACTTTGGCCAGACGTGTGAGCGCACAAAAGCCGCCGAGTCGTAGTGGTTCGATCAAATCGGAGGTCGGAACGGCGCGCAGCGCGGCCGCCTGTTCGGCCTTGGGCGGGCACATTGCTACGCGTACGCCGTTATTTTGTAGGATGCGGGTATACGCATCAAACTGCGGCCAGACCTTTGCTTGCCCTTTATGAGTCCCCGTTGCGGTTGGAGCGATCAACACAAACTCACCTGCCTTAAGACCCGCAGCGCTTAGATGGTCGTGGGCACTTTGCGTCTGAGCCTTGGTTAAAGGCAAATGTAAGCGTTCAGGCAGCATTTGCGGCTGAGCATCAACGCCCCAAGCTGAGAGGGCTTGCTTGGCCATGGCAAAGTGACTTTGCACCGCATGCAACGGCTCGGTGGGTTTGCGCAGCGGCCAGCGCAACAGCAGGCCTCTACCATCATCGCGCCAACCAGCGCTTTTCAAGCCAGCAAGGCGAAAACATAAGGCGCTTGAAAGCGAATCGGGCAGAATGAGCCCACGGTTGTATCGTGGGTGCCGTTTACGCCAGTCGCGCACTTCAACGACGTCTTCGATCAGCCGGCCAGACATTGGCAAAAAGCCCTCAGTCCCCAAGCCTGCTAACAGGTCTTTTGCCCACCCTCGTGCACAAACCGCGAACGGTATGTTAAGCCGACGCAGCATATCTAGCACCGGTAAACTCATACAGACGTCGCCGACCCAGTTAGGTAAACGGATCAAAATTGGTTCTTGTTGCATGACTGATTTAACCTTAAGCTCATGGCGTAAGGATACGACAAGTGCGCCCGCTGCCCAAGTGCGGATAACCAGAAGGACGTCGATGTCAGGGGCTTGAGAGTGAAGGGCCAAGCGAAAAGGCTTGTCGCTCAGGGCGTTAGCACTCACCCAGAGCGGGGTAAACTTCAGTTTTCTGCTTACCAGAGCGTTATTTTGACTCAATTGACCGGCCTCCCTGCTAACTCATCGTCTCCCTTGAGCCGCACCTTGTGGCGTCGCATTTACGAACGCGTGGGTGCCTACTGGAAAGGCCTTGCGCTCGCGGTGCTGTTTATGGCCGGTGCCGCGGCGACACAACCTACGCTAGCTTTGGCAATGAAACCGCTGCTT
>CAMCII010000352.1 GCA_945874505.1 Bordetella parapertussis
CAAACCCGCCGCCGTTTGGTCATCGCGGGCTCAGCCGCTGGTGCTGTTTCTGCAATGGGATTTCCCGCCATTGTCAAAGCACAATCAGACAAAATTCGCATTGGTCACTTAACGCCATTAACAGGCTTCTTGGGGACCATCGGAGAGTACGCCGCAATGGGCGTCAAGATGGCCGCCGAAGAGATTAACAAGTCTGGCGGCCTGCTCGGAAGAGAGATTGAGTTGCTTTCAGAGGACTCTGTCAATCCTGCGACAGCATCTAGTAAAGCTCAGCGGCAATTAGAGCGAGATGGTGCGGTTCTTCTTCTTGGAGAAATATCATCAGCTTCTTGCACTGCGATTGCTCAAGTGGCCGCTAGGAACAAAAAAGTTTTTTTCAATACTGGCGGAAATTCCGACGAAATCAGGGGCAAGACCTGCAACCGCTACATGTTCCATGTGGAAGCAGCAAACACCATGTACGTGAACGCAGTTGCGACTGCTTTATTGCGTAACAACATGGTCGCGGGCAAGCGCTGGTTCAGTCTTACCGCTGATTATTCTTTTGGGCATGACCTGCATCGCGTTAGCTCGCGCTTTTTAAAGGCCAACAAGGGCGACCTCGTTGAAAATGCTTTGGTTGCGACGGATGCAACCGACTTTAGTCCCTTCCTCTTGAAGATTCGCCAAGCAAAGCCTGATATTGTTGTGTCTAATTTAGCTGGATTGCAAGTTTCCAACTTCATCAAGCAATACGCTGAGTTCGGCTTAAGCTACCCATTGGTGGGATTTGATATGGCACCTGCGATTGCATGGGCCTCCGGTGCTGAAAACTTTTCAGGCACTTGGCCAGTCCGGTGGCATCCCGATGTGGCGAGTCCTTCGGCCAGGGCCTTCGTCACTGCTTTTACCGCCAAATATGGAAAGCCGCCAGAAGATCAAGCGGCCGCCGAATATTCCACCTTGAAACTTCTTGTCCAGTCAATGAACGAAATAAAGTCGACTGATTCTGAAAGGCTAATTGCACATTTAGAAAAAGAACCAGAATTCGATATCTTGAAAGCACGCAAAGGTTACTTCCGGAAGTGGGATCACCAGTTGATGCAAGAGATGTATTCGATAACACCGAAGCCCAAAGCGCAAGTTAAAAACAAATGGGACTTCTTACAACTCAGCAGTCCACTGCCAGGCGATAGTGCAAAGCTTGAATCACTGGCCCCAACGCGTGAAGAGAACGACTGCAAGATGGCGTAATGTTGATCGTCTAACTGATTTTTATGGCAGCAATCTATTTACTTGAACAGGTCATCAATGGATTGCTATCCGGGGGCTATTACCTGCTAATAGCCCTCGGACTTTCAATGATTTTCAGCTTGGGCGGTATTGTTAATTTAGCCCATGGCGCCTTTTACGCGCTTGGCGCTTATTTTGCGATTGAAGTTTCCACGATATGGGGTTTTGGCAGCGCGATTGTTATTTCTCCCGTTCTGGTAGGCTTAATTGGCATTGTTTTTGAGCGGTTTATTCTTCGGCGCTTTTATTCTGCCGATCCCATTATCAGCTTACTGCTGACGTTTGGGCTTTCGATGGTGATTGAGCAACTCATCAGAATGCTGTGGGGCGCTGCGCCCTTAGCCTCATCCATTCCGACTGCATTAAGAGGAAACGTTGTTGTAGGCGAGTTCCTTTATTCTCGTTACCGACTCATCATTCTTGGCGCAGTCGCATTGCTTCTCGTTGCAATATGGTTCTTACTCAATAGAACTTCGTTCGGACGCGTAGTTCGTGCCGGGGTTCAGAAACCAGACATGGTCGCCGCATTGGGCATTAAATTACAGCCCTATATGACTGGGATTGTGGTGATTGGTGTGATGCTTGCTGCGATTGCGGGCGTTATGTTTTCGCCGATTGTTGGAGTCCATCCCGCAATGGGATCCGAGATCATGACTGCCGCATTTGTGGTTGTCGTGATTGGTGGCCTTGGTAGCTTCTGGGGCGTAGTGCTTGCCGCTATTTTGGTCGGAGTGGTGAAGGGCGTAACGATTCACTTCATTCCGCCTGCGGGTGAGGCTTCCATGTACTTACTGATGGTATTGGTTCTACTGTTTAGGCCGCGCGGTCTTTTTGGTGAGCGTATAGAACGATTCGATTAAATCAAAGATGGTTAACTTAAAAAATTCGATCTTGTTTAAAACAGCAATCGCCTTGCTGATTGCGCCTTTTTTCCTTCAAGCCATTGGCCTGACGCTCACCTCATCGACTGACCTTGTTATTTTTGCCCTGGCTGCCATTGGCCTCAATCTTTTAGTCGGCTTTACAGGTCTTACTTCATTTGGACATGGCGCTTGGTTTGGTATTGGCGCATATGCAGCAGCCTTGGCGCAGATCAATTGGTTCAACAACAGCTTTTTCTTTCCTTTGTTATTTTCACTGTTGTTCATCATTTGTTCATCCGCTCTTTTCGGATTTCTAATTCTTCGCCGCCGTGGCGTTTATTTTTCGTTATTGACACTGGCGCTCTCAGCCCTTGTTTTCACTGTCTCTTTGCGTTGGACTTCTTTAACTGGCGGAGAGTCTGGTTTGGGCGGTATTGTTCGACCTGTCGTAGGCGTATTCAACCTAGATGACCCCATCACATTTTTAATTGCAGTGAGTCTGGCGGGATTGGTCCTGATTTATTGTTTGAACCGTTTGATACATTCTCCTTTTGGCCATGTGTTGGTAGCAATACGCGAGAATGAGCAACGCGCTACGTTTCAAGGCTACGACACGAATCGCTATAAGTTGTTGTCCTTTGTGGTGTCGGCCACCATCACCGGCTTTGCTGGGGCCTTGTTGGCTTTTCACCATCGATTCACATCTGCCGATATCACTTCTGTAGGCTTTTCAGGCGAGCTTCTCGCGATGGTCGTCATTGGTGGCATGCGAAGCTTAATTGGCCCAGCGATAGGTGCACTTTTTTATGTGCTGCTTCGTGAATATTTGTCTATCTTTACCCCCAATTGGCTGCTCTACTTTGGCTTGCTGTTTGTAGGTTTCATCCTATTTTCTCCTTCTGGCCTTGTGGGCGTTTGGTCCAAACTACGTCTTCGCTGGCAGACCGCTCCCATAGAAGATGCAGCGATGAGCGGACGTCAAATTGTTGAGGGCTTGCCCTTGCCATCCTTTTTGATTCGCGATCAGCAAGTAGGCCGCGTCAATGCCCTAGAAGTCGTCGGTGTTGCCCGGCAATTTGGGGGCATCAAGGCTGTTGTAGACGCAAGCCTCACAGCGCGAAGTGGTGAAATACACGCCCTGATTGGACCCAATGGCGCAGGTAAAACGACCGTCTTTAACTTGATTTCTGGAATGTTTCCTCCAAACAAAGGCACCATCACATTGAATGGAGAAAGAATTGAAGGAAAGCCCGCCAATCTGATTTGCAGAATGGGACTTGCGCGATCGTTTCAAATTACCAATCTGTTTAAAGGACTTAGCATTGAGGAAAACCTAAGGCTGTCCATCCAAGCCCAACATCCAGGGAGTTTCAATGTATGGCGAAACGTCAACTCCTTTCAGCTTGTCAACGAGCAGACGCAAGAGCTACTGAAGTTTCTGGGGCTGATAGGCATCGAAAAGGCTGAAGCCGGATCCCTTTCATATGGCGGGCAACGACTTGTTGATTTGGGCGTGGCATTGGGGAGCCATCCTCGGGTTCTGCTTTTAGACGAGCCTCTAGCTGGCCTGGCTGCTGGGGAGCGTGAACGAGTCTCACGTTTAGTGACCATCGTTGCCAGCGGCGTACCCGTTTTAATTGTTGAGCACGATATTGACCGTGTACTTGGTTTTTCTCAAAGCGTCACCGTGATGAACCAAGGCGAAGTTTTAATGTCTGGCACGCCAAAGGAAGCACGCGAGGATGCTCGAGTTCAAGAGGTCTATACAGGAACCGGCATACCGCCGGTGACGGGAAGAACTAACGCCAAATCAAACAAATCCGAATACTTATTAACCTGCAAAAATATAGATGCTTTTTACGATAAAAGCCATATTTTGATCAGCGCATCGCTTGACGTCATGCATGGCGAGATCGTTGCATTACTGGGTCGAAATGGCGCAGGTAAGTCAACATTTTTAAAGTCGCTCATAGGTCTTGTTAAACCAATCAATGGCAGCATTCAATTGGAAGGCGTCGAAATTGCAGGTCTTAGCGCGCCCGCCATTGCACGACTGGGGATTGGCTACGTACCACAAGGACGCGGCTTGTTTGCTGGAATGACCGTTCGTGATAATTTGGCGCTGGGTCGCCTTTGCCGAAGAGACTCAGACACCGGAGGTGTATTTTGGGATGAAGAGAAAGT
>CAMCII010000353.1 GCA_945874505.1 Bordetella parapertussis
GTCCGCATCGATGGCGCGTCGATCGATCATCTACAACCCAACAAAAGAAACATCGGGATCGTATTTCAAAACTACGCACTTTTTCCACATCTAACCATCGGTGAGAACGTCGCCTATGGCCTAGAGGCTCGGGGTGTCGATCGTGTAGCCATCAAGAAAAAGGTCGCGCATTGCTTGGAAGTTGTCCAGTTACCCCACATTGCAGAGCGCTTTCCTCGGCAACTGTCTGGGGGTCAGCAACAGCGTGTCGCCTTGGCGCGCGTCATTGCGACTGAGCCGACGATTCTTTTGCTAGACGAGCCGTTTGGAGCGCTAGATAAAAACTTGCGCCTCGATATGCAAATCGAGATCAAGCGGTTGCAGAGGCAACTCGGACTCACTGCCATCATGGTGACGCACGATCAAGAAGAGGCGATGAGTATCGCCGACCGCATTGCAGTGATGAACAAAGGTCATGTCGAGCAGTTTGGCACGCCAACAGATGTGTATGACAAGCCTGAAACACCTTTTGTAAATAGCTTTATTGGCTCAACAAACCTGCTACCTGGAGTGGTCAGGGCGAGCGAGTCCGGCACGGATGTCATTGCTTTGGACGCCGGCTCTGAGATCGCGCTGCCGACTAGCGCCACTTTTTCGAGAGGCGCCCGCGTGGTGGTATCCGTGCGGCCCGAGCACTTAATTCTGGATTCTGAGCGTCGCGAGGGCTATTGGCCTGTCGAGATTGGTTTGAATCTTCCTTTGGGACCCACGCTTGTTGTCGAGGCATGGACTAAAGATCGCACTGCACTCAAGGTCACGATGCCAAGACTGGCACAACGCTCAACGCAAGGCACGGCTTGGTGCGGATTGCGTCCTGAGGCGATCCCCACAATATTTCCTGCCGTAGCTTAATACACACCCCTTTAGGAGTTGTCATGTCTAGTCAGATCTCACGCCGCCATTTCTTGCAAAGCACTGCCGCCATTGCAGGCGCTGTTGCTTATCCCAATCTAGCCTTTGCCAAAGGTTCCGTCACCAGTGCCATCTATCCTGGCGCCTGGGATGAGGCTTACAGAAAAATCGTGGCACCTGCTCTTAAAAAAAGCGCTGGTGTCGATTTGGAATTACAACCACTTTTTGCAGTCGATCAGATTGCAAAAGCTAAGGCTGCGCGTGGTCGGCCCGTCTTCGATACCTTTGTTCTCGATCCAGGTCCAAGTGCGACCGGCAAAGCCGATAATTTGTTTGAAAAATTTGATGGCAGTCAGCTGAAAAATGCCTCCGCTTTACAAGCCGGCATGTTGGATGCCTATGGCGTGCCCATCGCCGCGCAGTTTGTCGGGATCGCTTACAACCCCAAAAAATTTAGCAAGCCGCCAACAAAATGGGCGGATCTTTTTCAAGAGCCATATCTCTCTCGTCTGGGTCTGACGGGTTTTCAAACGACCTTTGGTACGGTTGCGATCATTGAGTTTTCCAAGGCCTTTGGTGGATCCATCACGAATGTCGATCCATTTTTTGCAGAGTTGAAAAAAGTACTGAAAAAAGTTGCCGTGATTGGTGCACCTGCTGCGATGCCAGGTTTGTTTCAGCAGGGGCAATGCGATGTGATGTATACCAACACACAAACGGTGGGCATTCTGAAATCGCGTGGCGTTGATATCGAGTTTGTAGCGCCAGAAAGCGGTATCGCGACCTTCTTTACGACGATGCACATCGCCAAGGGCTCCGAGGATATCGCCAACGCTTACAAGTATATTGATACGGTGTTGAGCGCGGAGGTGCAGACCCAGTTGATGAAGCCACCGTATTTTATGGCCCCTGTGAACTCCAAAGTCGCTTTGGACGGCTCGCTGCCAGTGAAGAGTCTGAGCGAAATGAGCAAAATGATTCAGCATGACTGGAGCAAGATCAACCCACTGCGTGCCGAGTGGATTACCCGCTTTAACAAGGAAGTGTCTTGACACTAAGGCTTTCCCTGCAGGCCCGCGGTTGGCAATTGATGTTGCCACTCGCACTTGCATTCCTTGCGTTTTTTGTTGCGCCACTGATGATTCTCTTTGTTGTCAGTGGCTTTGAAGACGACAAAATCACCCAAGTGGGTTTAAAGACTTGGGTGAGTTTTGTTAGCGATCCTTTTTACTGGGTCGTAACTGGTAATACGCTTAAGCTTGGTGTGCTGACGGTACTGGCAACATTGTTAATTGGTTATCCGCTCGCGGTTGTGTACATGCGCGCAAGTCCGAGTGTGCAGAAAATTTTGATCTTGATCATTATCATGCCGATGTTGTTGTCGGTAGTGGTTCGAACCTTTGCGTGGATTGTGATCCTTGGGCGAGAGGGTGTGATTAATCAGACCCTGCTCAGTCTGGGTCTGACCTCTACGCCTTTGCGACTATTGCAGACAGAGTTTGGCCTGATCGTTTCGCTCACGCAAATTGAATTGCCATTGATGGTGCTACCCCTCATCAGTGTGATGTCGCGGATTGATCCGAGTGTGCATGATGCCTCGTCAGCGTTGGGCGCTTCGCGCTGGAGGACTTTTTTCAAGGTCACAGTGCCGCTGAGTTTGCCTGGCCTGATTGCGGGCTGCACGTTGGTTTTTGCGAGTTCGACGACTGCCTTTATTTCTCAGTCTGTCATTGGTGGTAATCGTCTGGTCTATTTGCCTTTGGTAGTGTGGCAGCAATCTCTGGTGGTCTACAACTGGCCGCTGGCGTCGGTCGCAGCGGTGACCCTATTGTTATCCGTGATGAGTTGTATTATTTTGTTGAATCTGGTTGGCCGTAAGAGTATGAGGTATCTCAATGTCTAGGCGTAATTCAGTCGGTGACGTATCGCACGAAGTCGTGATTTACGGCCTAGCCGCTTTGGCGATTCTGGTATTGCTCGGGCCGGTTGTTGTTGTTCTGATCACATCGTTTACAGACAACCAATCTTTGAAATTTCCGCCTCAAGGTTTTTCCTTGCAGTGGTACGAAAAATTGTTTGATCCAAGTGAGTCCAGACAGATACACAGAGCGGCTTTTAATACGCTTGAGGTAGCGTGCTGGGCGGCTGGCGTGGCGGCGTTGCTAGGTACCTGCGCAGCCATCGGAATTTCTTCGACCCGTTCGCGCTGGTCTAGAGCGGCTGATACGCTTTTTATGTCGCCCCTTATTTTGCCTGGTATTGCTTTTGGTTTAGCTGCCCTGATGTATTTTTCGCTGCTAGGAATCAGGCCCTCTTTAAAGCTGATCATTGTGGGCCATTTTGTGATGATCGTACCGTTCGTGCTGCGGACAACGCTAGCAAGCCTCACTCAGCTGGATCCCGCACTGACTGAATGCTCAGCGAGTCTCGGTGCGACGCGCCTCTACACGTTTAGGCGGATTACTTTGCCCGTGATTTTTCCTGGTATCGCGGCGGGCACTTTTATGGCGTTTATGGCCTCAGTCGATAACGTCCCAGTTTCTCTGTTTTTATCCGGGCCCAAGAGCGACATGTTGCCGATACGACTCTGGGGAATGATGGAGTCTACCTTGGATGTGCGAGTCGCAGCGGTCTCGGGTGTACTAATCATTTCAGTTCTGATTTTAATGTTACTCATGGAGCGTTTGACTGGCTTAAGTCAGCGCATCAAGGGTTAGCCCCGGTTGCTCCCCGTTATTTTATTTTGGATATCCTTATGAAAATTGTCACGATCAAGCCTCTGAATGCCAAAGATTTCGCACCTTTTGGTGAGGTCATTGAGATGCCCGAAAAGCCTGGACGTATTTATTTTCAGGATGCGCTGGGTAACCTGAGACCGCATGCCACAGCGTCTTTGTCGACAACGGTTAAAGAGCCCACTAGTGACCTACCGCTTGAGGTCAACTTGTTAGAACGTCATGAGTTTTCGTCACAGTCTTTTATGCCAGCTCACGTGAAATCGTGGCTAATTGTTGTGGCACCCCATACTGCGGACGGCAAACCAGATTTGGACGGTGTTCAAGCCTTTTTGGCCAATGGCAGTCAAGGAATTACATACAAGCCTAACACCTGGCATCACGGCATGACAGTGTTTGGTGAGACGGCAAAATTTAATATTTTTATGTGGCGTGATAACACGACGGGTGATGAAGAATTTGTTCCTGTTACACCGTTCATGGTGCAGCAGGCCTAGTATGTTTTGATTGATGGCACAAACCTCTGGAGACCTAAGATATGAGTTGGCAACCTTCTCGTGATTTGATTGGCTATGCAAATAATCCCCCTAATCCAAAGTGGCCCGGTGGCGCGCGTTTGGCCGTAAATTTTGTGATGAATTACGAAGAAGGCTCTGAACCATCGGTTCAGGATGGCGAGGGCTTTTC
>CAMCII010000354.1 GCA_945874505.1 Bordetella parapertussis
GCACTTTCAGCATCCGCCCCCAGACCGTAAACCGTTTCTGTTGGAAAGGCGACCAAGCCTTGCTGCGCCAAGACCTCGATCGCGAGAGCAATCTCGGCTGCACTTGCACTTGCACTTGCACTTGCACTTGCATTGGCATGTGCTCTTGCGCTTGTATCTGTGCTCACGCTTACACTTGCTCTCGCGCTCGCATTCACAACAGTTTGATCACGCTCTGACACGTCAAGGAGCCACTGGTAGGCGCAAGAGGCTAACCACTCGGTTCGCCGCAGCAATCGCCTCAGCCAAGGTGTTGCCCACGCAGTTCACATGGCCCATTTTGCGGCCTCGGCGGGCTTCGCGCTTGCCGTACAAATGTAGCGAGGCACCTTGCACCGCCAACACACCCGACCAATCAGGTTCGGTTTGGGTATCAGTCTCGTCGGTGTACCAAGCATCGCCCAAAATATTGAGCATCACCACGGGCGTTAGCAACTGCGTACTGCCTAACGGTAAGCGTGCCATCACACGCGCCTGCTGTTCAAACTGACTCGTCACGCACGAGTTCATGGTGTAGTGGCCGCTATTATGTGGACGCGGCGCGATTTCGTTGACCAGCAACTGACCATCACGCAAGATAAAAAACTCGACGCACAGTACGCCCTGATACTTCAATCCATTCGCAATCGCCAGAGCCGCCTGCGTTGCACGTTGTGCGAAGGGTGTTGGCTGAATGTCAACGGTCGATACCGCCAAAATGCCGTGATCATGCACATTTGATGCCACCGGAAACACCTTGCACTGACCGTCGAGACCGCGCGCCATCACAACCGATAATTCTTCTTGTAGATCAAGCATCGCTTCAAGCACACAGGGCACGGCACCGAACTCTTCGAAGGCAGCCAACGCCTCAGCGCAAGTGTGCACACGCGCCTGCCCTTTGCCGTCATAGCCTAGACGAGCAACTTTTAAAATCCCCGGAAACAAATGCGCACCCGCGGCGCGCAAGTCATCTGCAGAATGTACCGGCGTATAGGGAGCGACCGCCACCCCCTGGCTCGCGATGTAAGCTTTTTCGGTAATGCGATCTTGTACGATTTCAACCGCCTGAGCGCCAGGAGTCACCCGGCAATGCTTGGCTAATTTTTTTAAACTCGTGGCCGGAACATTCTCAAACTCGGTCGTCACAGCTCGACACTGTCGTGTTAAGCGCAGCAATCCTTCTTCGTCATCAAACTCAGCCTGGATATGCATATCGGCAACTGAGGCCGCTGGGCCTTCAGGTGCTGGATCGAGCACAACTACACGATACCCCAAAGACTGAGCAGCCTGACAAAACATGCGCCCTAGCTGCCCACCACCCATCAGGCCTAACCATCCACCCGGTATGATCACAGAGACACCTTCATTGCACGTGCTGCTTCGGTTTGACGTGCACGAAACGCACGTAATTGCTCGCGCAACGCGCCATCAGTTGTTGCCAAATTTGCAATCACATGCAACGCCGCGTTTGAAGCACCAGCCTCGCCAATTGCAAAGGTCGCGACAGGGATACCCTTTGGCATTTGCACGATGGATAGCAACGAGTCTTCGCCACGCAGATATTTAGAAGGCACCGGCACGCCAAAGACAGGCACCTCAGTGAGCGCCGCCATCATGCCAGGCAAATGCGCCGCGCCACCCGCGCCCGCAATAATGGCCCGCAAGCCACGACCTGCCGCAGCAGCCCCATAGTCAGCCATATCCTGAGGCATCCGATGTGCCGACACAACCCGCGCTTCGCAGGCGATACCAAAATCATTGAGCATAGTGACCGCGTGTTGCATGACCTCCCAATCGCTTGAGGAGCCCATGACGACACCAACGATGGGCGAAGCTGCTGCTGAGGATTCGCTGACAACACCAGACGCAGTCGATGCCTTTGCGTTGGTGGCTGCACTAGAAGTAGAGGACATATCAAAGCCCTGTTAAAGGTTGAACCCGCAACAAACGATATAACAGTGGTGACCCGAAGGCCTTAGGCCACCAAACGATCAAGTGCCTCACGATATTTAGCGGCAGTTTTAGCGATCACTTCGGCTGGCAATCTTGGCGCAGGCGGTGTCTTGCCCCAATCTTGCGTTTCAAGATAGTCGCGTACAAATTGCTTATCAAAGGATGGGGGGCTAATGCCTTCGCGATAGCCATCCGCAGGCCAAAAGCGCGATGAATCGGGCGTGAGCACCTCATCCATCAAATGCAGAGTTCCGTTTGCATCAAGCCCGAACTCGAACTTGGTATCAGCAATCATGATACCTTTGGTCGCGGCAAACGTTGCCGCCTCAGAATACAAACGCAAGGTGACCTCGCGAATGCGTTCTGCCATTTCGAGACCGATTTCTTTGATCACGTAATCAAAGTCTACATTTTCGTCATGCAAACCAAACTCAGCTTTGGCAGCTGGCGTAAAAATCGGCGCGAGTAACTTACCGGCCTGCTTGAGCCCGGCAGGTAACGCAATCCCACAGACTGAGCCGCTGGCCTGGTAATCTTTCCAACCCGAGCCAATCAAATAGCCACGTGCGACGGCCTCGACCAAAATTGGCTTTAAGCGTTTCACAACGACAGCACGACCGACCACCTGCTCTCGCTCGGCGGCGGTCACAACATCTTCAGGGTTGATGCCGGTTGAATGGTTGGGCAAGACGTGGGCAAGCTTGGCCAGCCAAAAGTCTGTAAGTTCTTTGAGCACCTGGCCTTTGCCTGGGATCGGGTCATCCAAAATCACATCAAAAGCAGAGATTCGATCGGTTGCAACAATCAGCAACTTGTCCTCGCCCACCGCATACATATCGCGCACTTTTCCTCGCGCCAGTAAAGGTAAAGACTGGATCGAAGACTGAAGAATCGTGAGAGCCACAGCGAAGCCTATAAAAAGTGAAAGCGAGCTTCCGCCCGCTTAAATCTTGAAGATTCGGTGATTTTAACAACAACTACGAGTCTCTTACCCTCGCCGAGTATAAGGACGAGGAGCACGAGTCCAACCGAGGGTGCCAAAGACGGGTTGCCTAGCAATCGTCTTGGCGTACAGGGCGAGCGTAAGGTAGCAAAAAGCCCCTCTAACCAAATTGGCTAGAGGGGCTTTTTGCTCTGTCAGTCAAGCCTGTGAAGGCGATAGCCCGACCGAACAACCTGCGCAAGTTTTACTGAAGAATCTGCAACAGTTTTACTGTACGACCTGTGACAGTTTGCCAGCCGAGTACTGGCCTGCGATGTCTTTCAACGGGATCACTTTGATTTTGCTGGCGTTGCCTGCGGTGCCAAACTGCTGATAACGCTGAATGCATATCGCCTTAGCCGCTTCACGAGCGGGCTTGAGGTATTCGCGCGGGTCAAACTTACCGGGGTTTTCGGCAAAGAAGCGGCGAATCGCACCCGTCATCGCTAAGCGAATATCGGTGTCGATATTGATCTTGCGCACACCAAACTTAATGGCTGTTTGAATCTCTTCGACAGGCACGCCGTAGGTTTCTTTCATGTCACCGCCGAACTGGCGGATTTCAGCCAACAAATCCTGAGGCACACTTGAACTGCCGTGCATCACGAGGTGCGTATTGGGTAAACGTTTGTTGATTTCTTTGATACGCGAAATCGACAGAATGTCGCCTGTAGGCTTGCGCGTAAATTTATACGCGCCATGGCTTGTGCCAATCGCGATCGCTAAGGCATCTAACTGTGTTTTGCGCACGAAGTCAGCCGCTTGCTCGGGGTCAGTCAACAACTGATCCATAGTCAGTTTGCCATCGGCACCATGGCCGTCTTCTTTGTCGCCTTGCATGGTTTCGAGTGAACCGAGACAGCCGAGCTCGCCCTCAACCGTCACACCCAACTTATGCGCCATATCGACGACTTGCTTGGTGACTGCCACGTTGTAATCGTAATCAGCAATCGACTTGCCGTCTTCTTTCAATGAGCCGTCCATCATGACGCTTGAAAAACCAAGATCGATTGCGCCCTGGCAAATCTTGGGCGATTGCCCATGATCTTGGTGCATCACGACAGGGATGTGTGGATAGGACTCAACGGCTGCCTGAATCAAATATTTAAGAAAGCCCTCGCCCGCGTATTTGCGTGCACCTGCTGAGGCCTGCATGATCACTGGGCTGTCAGTTTGAGCAGCCGCCTCCATGATGGCCTGAACCTGTTCGAGGTTGTTCACGTTGAAGGCGGGGATGCCATAACCATGCTCAGCGGCATGATCCAAAAGCTGGCGCATAGAGACGAGTGCCATGAGAAATCCTTTTTTAGAGCAAAATGACGGGGTGGAGGATGAATT
>CAMCII010000355.1 GCA_945874505.1 Bordetella parapertussis
CTGAAACGCAACTCAAGATTCTCTGTTTCAAAGAAACAGCGCAAAAAGTTTGTGTACACACCTTTTAAATCTGCAAACGAAATATTTTCGTCAATCCACAGACCTTCAACCTGATGAAACATCGGCGAGTGGGTCGCATCGCTATCCACGCGATAGGTACGGCCGGGCGCAATCACTTTAATGGGTGGCTTGTTCATGCGCGCATAGCGAACCTGCATTGGGCTGGTGTGCGTGCGTAGTAACAATGGCAGGCCGTTCGCATCGTTCATATCAACATAAAACGTATCTTGCATTGACCGAGCTGGATGATTTTCAGGGTTGTTGAGAGCAGTGAAGTTTGTCCAGTCGTTTTCAATTTCGGGGCCATCGGCCACTTCAAAACCAATTGACCTAAAGATCGCTTCAACACGCTGCCACGTTTTGATGACGGGATGAATACCGCCCTTGCCACGGCCGCGCCCAGGCAAAGTCACATCAATGGTTTCTGCGGCCAACCGCTGGTCGAGTTCGGCCTGAGCCAACGCGGCACGCCGAGCGTTGAGCAAGGCCTCAACTTGTTGCTTGATAATGTTGATGCGCGCGCCTTCTGTGCGCTTGGCTTCTGGGTCAAGTTTGCCCAGGCCCTTCATTAACTCGGTCAGCGAACCTTGTTTACCTAAGAAACGCGCTTTCGCGTTTTCGAGCGAGGCCGCATCCGTCGCTTGCGCAAATTGCGCACGGGCCTGTTCAATCAGGTCATCGCTCATATCAGTCATCCTTACAACTTTCGCGAAATCACATCTTTAAAATGCAAACGGAGCCCAGTGGCCCCGTTCACAGATACAACTATTCAGTGCTTACGCAGCCAACGCTAATTTGGCCTGATTCAATACGGCAGCGAAACCAGCTTTGTCACGCACGGCCATATCAGCCAAGACTTTGCGGTCGAGCTCGATTGAAGCTTTTTTCAGGCCAGCAATAAACACGCTATAGGTCGTGCCGTGTTCACGCACTGCTGCGTTGATACGGGCAATCCAAAGCGCGCGAAACGTACGCTTTTTATTGCGACGATCGCGATAGGCGTATTGACCAGCACGCATCACTGCTTGCTTGGCAATACGAAATACATTACCGCGGCGACCTCGGTAACCTTTAGCTTTGGCGATAACTTTTTTGTGACGGGCTCTGGCCGTTACACCACGTTTGACGCGAGGCATGTTTTATCTCCGTTAAGCGAAAGGCATCATGGCTTTTACTGAAGCCACGTTGGATTTGTCGACCGCTGCTGACCCGCGCAACTGGCGCTTGGTCTTGGTGGTTTTTTTGGTCAGGATGTGGCGCTTAAACGCTTGACCCCGCTTGATCGATCCGCTGCCGCGAACCTGAAAGCGCTTTGCAGCACTTTTCTTGGTTTTCATCTTAGGCATTTGATTTCCATTTACTTAAAATTGTGCTCTGTAGGTGCCTGGCATGTTGCTCGATTTGCCTGTTAAGGTGCCCATCGACCGCCAGTCTTGTTAACCCAAGATCCACTTATCACTTCATTTTCACTGCAAGTTTCGCAGGAAAGCCTTTGATTATATGACAAGTTCTGACACTTTGCACGTGAGATCTAAAATCGTCCTGAGTTAACGATCACTCAGACTGACTTGTTATCTTGAGCTAAAACCTCCTTGTTCGCTGTGCCCTAAGGGGTCAGCAGCCCCGAAGGCGAGTAGGCACCCGAAGATAGCAGAGTCAGGTCGTAGTTCTGAAGTGATCTCGAATGATCTGCCGTGTTACCAACCAACGATCTACCGCAGACCTGCAGAAAACACGGGTCGATATTGAAATGCTTCGGCAAGATGAGGTAAATCGATCTGGCCTTCACCTGATAAATCGGCGCAAGTGCGTGCCACGCGACGCAGTCGTTGTATCGAACGGGCCGACAAATGATGGGTTTTGATCGTACTTGCAAAAAGTGTAGACGCTGCCGGGGTCATCACGCAGACATTTTCTAAATGTTTATCAGGCAAACGTGCATTCACTGTACTTTGCCGTTGTAATTGTGGCTGCCTGACCGCCTCAACCCGCTTGCGAACCATAGCCGACGACTCTCCGGGCGCTAGCTCAAGCCAATGCTCATCGCTCGTAGTGAGCGTCACAAATAGATCAATTCGGTCAATCACGGGCCCTGACAGCCGCTGCTGATACGCTGCAATCTGCTCTGCCCTGCACTTGCAGCGCCCTTGAGCATGGCCGTACCACCCGCAGGGGCATGGGTTCATTGCTGCAAGCAACTGAAAGTCGGCCGGAAAATCGACTTTTAGCTTGGCCCGAGCAATCGTCACCGACAGGCTTTCGAGTGGTTCACGTAAGCCTTCACGCACTCGACGTTCAAACTCAGGAAACTCATCTAAAAACAACACGCCGCGGTGTGCCAGAGTCACTTCGCCCGCACGCGGTGTTGAGCCACCCCCGAGCATCGCGGCCATCGATGCCGAATGGTGCGGAGCTCGAAACGGTCGTTGCCCCCACACATGATCACGCACGCCAGCAAAGGCAGCCACAGACGCCACCTCTAAGCACTCAGCAGGCGTGAGCGCAGGCAAAATCCCGCTTAAACGCTTGGCAAGCATGGTTTTGCCGACACCCGGCGTGCCTGAAAACAGCAAGCTATGCCCACCTGCGGCAGCGACTTCAAGCGCCCTGCGCGCCATCAACTGACCTCGCACATCTGATAAGCACGGCACTGCTGGCGCTGTACCTGGCCTTAACGTCGAAGCAAGTGGCTCAAGCGCTTGGCGCCCCGTCAGGTGGTCAACAACCTCAGTGAGATGTTGGGCACCGAGGACTCGCAACCCAGGCACACGAGCCGCCTGCTGCGCATTCACGTAGGGCAACAGTAAGATCGCTTGCTCTTGACTGCGCGCAACCGCCAGAGCAATTGCAATCGCACCATTGATAGGTGCAAGCATTCCGGTTAACGAGAGCTCGCCAGCCACCACCAACGACGAGAGCGCAGCCACGCATGGATTGCTGCTTGCACGTTGAGTCAATTCAGGCAGTTCGATTTGCCCCGACACCAGCAACACACCAAGGGCAATTGGTAAATCAAAGCGGCCAGATTCTTTAGGCAAATCAGCGGGTGATAAATTGACCGTCAATCGCCCAGCCGGAAACTCATACCCACTACTTAAAAGCGCCGCTCTCACTCGCTCGCGGCTTTCACGTACCTCAGCATCGGCCAACCCCACCATCGTAAAACTAGGTAAACCACTACTTAGATGTGTTTCAACCCGGACAGGTGGAGCGTCCATCCCAAACAATGAACGGCTCATGATGACTGCTAAGGCCATAGGTCTCTCGGCAAAAAGCCGAGATTATGCGACGCTCAAGAAGCGCTGCCTACCGATGGATGATTTTATCTAGCTCTGACCGGACAATTCGAGCAAAGCCCAATTGCTGCTTAACCTTACGGCCGGCCGCTTTCAAGCAGGGTCATGCGCTGTTCAAGCTGTTGCACTTGTTCTTCAAGCGCAGCGGCCCGCTCTTGCACACGCTTAAGCATATCAACCTGGATATCGAACTCTTCGCGCGTGATGAGATCCATCTTGTTAAAGGCTTGGCCCATAAACGCTTTGACGTTGCGCTCGATATCCGCTGCAGGGCTTCGCGCAATCAGGTCAGAGACATTTTTTTGAAACTCTTCAAACCAAGCATTTTTTGGGATCATGGTGTTCTCATGAAAAAACAATATTGAAACTGAATTTTACTACCGACCGCAAAGCAAATGAGCGCTTGAACTAGCGATACAGAGCTACCGCATTGAGCGCTTCAACGAGCGATTGAACGTCGCCGTCACCAACTAATGATATAAAGTCTCTGGGTCGATCTCAATCGCGCGATTCAGCGAATTGGCGACTTTCAACCGCAAGGCGTTTGAATGCGCGCTGCGAATCTCACGCTTCACATCAAGCAATTGCTGCGCTTGCATTGAAAAATGGGTTAAGCCCAGCCCCAATAACAAGCGTGTTAAGTGATAATCACCGGCCATTTCACCACATACTGCCACAGGCTTACCGACACGTTCGCCGGCATTAATCGTATTGGCAATCAAACGTAACACCGCAGGATGCAACGGGTCGTACAAGGCTGCTACTTCATTGTCAGCCCGGTCAATGGCCAGTGTGTACTGAATCAAATCGTTGGTGCCGATCGACAGAAAATCGAGTGCCTCAGCAAACGGCTCGATGGCAATCGCAGTTGCAGGCACCTCAACCATTGCACCCACTAAAATACCATCGTCGTAGGCTTGACCGCGC
>CAMCII010000356.1 GCA_945874505.1 Bordetella parapertussis
GCTGCCGGCAACGTCGGTTTAGCAGGTGTGGTGCGCAGCAAACCTGATGGCTATACGATTGGTTTAGGTACGATTGGCACACAGGCAATCAATCCGTTTTTGTATACCGAGATGACCTTTGATCCGGGTAAAGATTTGCTGCCGATCGCGCTAGTCTCGACTACGCCTAATGTGATGGTGGTGGCGGCGAACTCTCCCTGGAAGTCGTTGGCGGATGTGATTAAAGCTGCGCGCGACGCGAAAGACAAAAAACTCACTTACGGCACGCCGGGTATCGGCTCATCGCCGCACTTGACCGGTGCGTATTTTGAGGCGATGGCTGGCGTTGAGTTGTTGCACGTACCCTTCAAAGGTGTGTCGGCCTCGATGCCTGCTTTGATCGGCGGTAACATCGATTTATTGTTTGATAACTTATCGGGCTCGATCAATCAAATAAAAGATGGCTCACGCGTACGCGGGATCGCAGTCACGTCACTGCAGCGCACCCCGCTGGCCGAACAGTTACCGACGTTCGTCGAAGGGGGTGTTGCCGGGTTTGACGTCACCGCCTGGTTTGCGATCTATGCACCTAAAGGAACCCCTCAACCGGTGATGGATAAGCTCATCGAGGCCGCGCGTGTCGGATTGAAATCTGAAAAAGTCGAACAGGCTTACGCCAAGTTGGCCGCGACGCGGGGCAATTTATTTGGCGCCGATTTGGCTGCGTTTGAAAATATCGAACGCGCCAAATGGGGCAAGCTCATTAAAGAACGTGGCATCCAAGCACAATGAAAGGGACAACAGCGCTAGTCACCGGCGGGAGTCGCGGTATTGGTCGTGCAGTTGTTGAGCGTTTGCTTAGCGATGGCTACGAGGTCTTAAACTTCAGCCGCACCGCACCTGGGCAGTTATTGCCAGGCGAGATTTTTGAGTCGGTCGACTTGGGTAACGCCAAGCGCACACGTGAAGCCATTGGCGACTGGGCCGCTAAAAAACAGATTTTGAGTCTGGTTAATAACGCGGCAATGATTCACGTGGCCAAAATTCAAGACGTGACTCTTGAGCAAATCGAAGAAACGGTAGCTTTAAACATGGTGGCACCTTTGCTGTTGATGCAGGGCGTGCTACCTGCGATGCGTGCCAACAAATATGGTCGTATCGTCAACCTCAGTAGCCGCGCGATGCTGGGCAAAGATGGCCGCACTGTTTACGGTGGTACCAAGGCAGGCTTGGTCGGCATGACCCGCACCTGGGCGCTTGAGACTGCAAGTCAGGGCATTACGGTCAATGCGATTGCACCGGGCCCGATTGCCACCGATTTGTTTTTGGACAGCAACCCCCCAGACCTGCCACAAACTAAAAAAATCATGGCATCGGTTCCGGTCGGGCGCTTCGGTGAGCCCGACGAAGTCGCACATGCAATCTGCATGTTTCTAGATCCGAAAGCCGGCTACATCACAGGGCAACTGCTCTATGTATGCGGTGGGCTGTCGGTTGGGTTGACGGGGTAGACGCAACCAGTAAACATTTCAACCATTGTGCTTGGGAACACTCATGACCATGACTACATTCAAAGTGCCTGAAGATTTAAGTTTTAAGGTGACACTGATAGCTGAAGCACGGGCGGCTCAAGCACAATCTCTAAAGTCTAAAAAAGGCTTTACACATCAAGACATCTTCGCCAGTCTGCATGCGCGCGCCGATGGTAAAAAAGTATTGCCGCTAAAGGCTAAGCCTTGGTGAATATTTTTTGTAGCAAGATTTAAGACCTAATCGCTTCAAACTTTTTGTCGTGCATCACGTCTTCAACCGATTGTCCGGCGCGCACCGCTTGCACCATGCCGTCCTGGCGTGAGGCAATGCGTTGCGCTAGCGCTAACACCTCGTTGATTTTTGCTGCGGGCACAAAGACCGTACCGCAGCGATCTGCGATCACATAGTCATCTTCACAAACGGTCACACCCGCCACAACAATCGGCGTGCCTGAGGCGATTTGTACTAAGCGATTGCGCGCGCTGATCATGGTCAGCCCACGACCATACACGGGGTAGTCGATGGATTCGCTGCCTTCAATGTCGCGGCTCATGCCGTCAATCACCGAGCCGCGTATCCCTTTCATCTTGGCGGCGTTGGCCAAAATATCGCCCCAACACGAAATCCCTTCAGTGCCACCGGTGATGACTAAGATGCGATCGCCGGTGGTGATGCTGGCAATGACAGGTGAAATCAAATGTACGGTGGGCGCAGTGCCCGTTTTGGGCCCAAGCTGAATCGTCGATGCCCGCCCAACGATTTTTGGGCAGTTCCACAAAGGCCGCAGCCCATAAGTGGCGCCAGGCAGCCCCATAAAGTCTAAGGCGTCAGACACCGTGTTGGTGTCTAGCGAGGCGAGAGTATCTAGCACTGAGTGTTGAGGTGAGGTCATGGCAGGTTATGTGTGAAGTTCACAGCTAAGGCACGGCAGCTTATGGTTCAGTCTTTCATCCCAGTAATCGAAGCCACCATCGAGCGTGGATCACGCATGGGCCAGCGGCCACTGCTTGCGTGCTGCAAGAACTGCTCAATCGCATGATTGAATTCGTTAGGCATTTCGATGTTCATCGTGTGCCCACAGTTAGGCAAAATTGCTAATGCGGCAGACGGAATCGTTTCTTTCAACATCAGCCCCGGCTTCAAGCAAGGCCAGTCTTCGTCGCCGTTGATGATCAAGGTTGGCACGGTCAGTTTTTGCAATTGGTCTTTTAAGTTGTAGAGCGAAGGCCGTTCGCGTTGAACACCCAACTGCGTGTTGGCCGAGCCCAACGCCGAGTGACCATAAAACTGTTGAATAAATTCTGCAAAGCCACGCGGGTCGGCGCGCTCAAACGATAAGCGGGTGGGGCCAAACGCGTACTTGTCGACAAAGGCTTTCATGCCCTGTTCGAGCAGCATCTTGGCGCTTGCCTCAGCCTCTTTACGAAACTGATCGCGCTGTTCAAGTTCGGCGCCATAGCCGCAACCTGCCACGACTAAAGAGAGTGCACGGCCAGGGTGTTGCAAACCAAAATGCAGGGTGGCGAAGCCCCCCATCGACAAGCCCACAATATGTGCTTCTTTGATCTTTAAGTGATCCATCACGGCCAAGATATCTGCCACTGCACGGTTTTGCGAATACGACGACACCTCTGGCGGCACCGAAGAGGGTGGATAGCCGCGTGCGTTATACGTGACGCACTGATAGCGACGCGCAAAGTGCCGAATTTGAGGCTCCCAGCTTTCTTTGTGCCCAGCAAACTCATGAACAAAAATAATTGGCTCGCCTGAGCCAGTAGTTTCGTAGCAAAGGTCAACGCCATCGTCGGTGCGTGCGGTCAGCATAGTAAATGTTCTCCGTTGTAACTGTTCAAGCTTTGCATGGGGGTATCGGGCTCGTCAAGAGATCTTGTCGGCTAGACAGTCACCCTGTTTTGAAGAGAAGGGACTTTGTGCTTAAATCCGGTAAAGTCTAAGGACCGAAGCGGATGCACCAACTTCGGGCATAATGCCTGCATACAACAATAACATTGCGTCACTAAAGGAGCCTAGAGATGTCCTTGTCTTGGATGGGATTAACAGAGCTTGCTGCGCTGCTTAAAGCCGGCAAACTTTCATCGGTTGAATTGACACAGCATTTGCTGCAGCGCATCAGTCAGGCGGACTCGACTTTGCATGCAATGACCGAGGTGTACGCAGACCAAGCCGTTGCCTTGGCGCGAGCTGCAGATCAAGCCCGTACCTCAGGCCTACCTTTAGGGGCCTTGCATGGCCTGCCGGTGGTCTTAAAAGACCTGCTCGATATCGATGGTCAAATTTGTACGCTGGGTTCAAAACACTATGTGACACGCCGCGCCACGCAAACGAGCGCAACCGTCGAACGCTTATTGCAGGCTGGAATGGTCCCGCTGGGTAAGCTTCATATGACCGAATTCGCTTTTGGTGGTTGGGGTACCAACCCCTTGATGGGCACCCCGCGCAATCCATGGGATCTTAAAATGCATCGCGTGCCAGGTGGATCTTCAAGTGGAACGGGTGTGGCGATTGCCGCAGGGTACGCTCCGATCGGCATCGGTAGCGACACAGGGGGTTCGGTACGGATCCCTTCGGCGTTTAACGGGATCACTGGCCTGAAGGTCACGTTTGGCCGTATCAGCTTGCACGGTACTGGCTTATTGAGCTGGACGCTTGATTCGATTGGCCCCATGGGTCGTAACGTTCGCGATTGCGCCTTGGTCTTGGATGCCTTGGT
>CAMCII010000357.1 GCA_945874505.1 Bordetella parapertussis
AATCTGGCAACGTGTTGGCCGCAACGCCTAAGATTTTTACGCAGATGCTGGGCTTTGTTAAAGTCTGATCTTGACGTGCGTCAAGCCTAAGCTGGGCTTGACGATGTCAATATACAAGTGGCGAGGCGTTGGCTGCCGTCTATTTGAACCTTTAATCAAGTCTGACTAAATACTAGGTAACGTTGTGGGGGCTTAACCCACCTTAGATGGTGGCTGATAGGGGTGTTTATCGGCTACCATCAAGCATTACATAACACTCGGAGCTCTCAATGGAGTGGCTGTATGATCCAACCATCTGGGTCGGTCTTTTAACTCTCGTTGTGCTTGAGATTATTCTCGGCATTGATAATCTGATTTTTATCGCGATTCTTGCCGACAAACTACCGCCGGCTCAGCGTGATCGCGCTCGCATTATTGGGCTCTCACTTGCACTAGGCATGCGCTTGGGCTTACTGATGGGCATCTCTTGGCTGGTGCAACTCAAAGAGCCTTGGTTAAGTTTTTGGGGCTTTGCGTTTTCTGGCCGCGATCTGATCCTGATGGTGGGTGGTTTCTTTTTGCTATTCAAAGGAACTCTCGAATTACACGAACGCCTTGAGGGCACACGTCACGCGGTAGGTCAGGCAAGAACTTACGCTGTTTTTTGGGTGATTGTGACCCAGATCGTCGTGCTAGACGCGGTCTTTTCAATCGATGCAGTGATTACTGCGATTGGGATGGTTGATGAACTGCCCGTGATGATGGCTGCAGTCATCATTGCAGTGGGCATCATGTTGGTTGCCTCAAAGCCTTTAACAGCGTTTGTCAATGCACACCCCACGGTGGTGGTGTTGTGCTTGGGCTTTTTGCTCATGATTGGTTTTTCGTTGGTCGCTGAGGGCTTTGGTTATAAGGTACCGAAGGGTTATCTTTACGCCGCCATTGGCTTCTCAGTGCTGATCGAACTGTTGAATCAGTTGGCGCATCACAAGGGGATCAAGCTTGAGGCGGGGCGCCCGATGCGTGAGCGCACAGCCGAGGCGGTGCTGCGAATGTTAGGCAAACGCTTGCCTGACGAGACCGTTGTGCCAGTCCTAGCCCCACAAGGCGACGCGCAGGCGATTACCTTTGGTGTTGAAGAGCGCAACATGGTCAGTGGCGTCTTGACGCTTGCCGAGCGTTCTGTCCATTCTGTGATGACCCCACGCACCGAGATGTCTTGGATTAATCTTGACGATACCCCGCAAGACATTCAACAACAGATTACGTCAGTCCCCCATAGTTTTTTTCCGGTGTGCCGAGCTTCGGTTGATGATGTGGTGGGGATCGGGCGCGCGAAAGACATGATTGCCGATCTGCTAACGCATGGCAATATCCGCAAAACTAACCTGCGTGAGCCGATTATCGTGCACGATACGATTAGCATTATTCGGTTGATGGACATCTTGAAGCGCTCGCGCGGCCAATTGGTGTTGGTCGCCGATGAGTTTGGCACCATCCAAGGGTTGGTCACGCCCATCGATGTGTTTGAGGCAATCGCCGGCGAGTTTCCAGACGAGGATGAGGCTCCGGATATTGTTTCAGAGGGAGCCGATCAATGGAGTGTCGATGGCGCGGCAGACTTGCATCACCTTGAACAGCTACTTGAAACCGAAGGGTTGGTGGATGTTGATCAGGATTACACAACCCTTGCGGGCTATCTGCTTGAGCGCTTTGGGCAATTGCCCGTGGCGGGAGATCAGTGCGAATTTGTTGGGCCGCACGCGCGCTTTAATTTTGAAGTCTTGCAAATCGACGGTAGGCGCATTGCACAGGTACGCGTTAAAAAATTAACGCAGGCTATTGATCATACGGTGCAATAGAGCTGTGCGCCCTAGACGCCTGCTTAGTCAGATGCTCTCATCTGACCTCAGCGGATATGCGTTTTAAATTGAGCTTAAGCTCGCTCAGTTGATGGTGATCAACTGAGCCTGCAAAACATTGTGTGTGTTGAAGGCTACGCGCGATCTAAATCAAATAGACTTGGGCCGTCTTCATCGATCACCATCCAGCCGCCGCGTGCGCTGTCGCCATTTTCAAGATGATCGCAATCCCAGTCGGGTAACACCCATCGCTCGCAGCGATTGCCATCTACCGATAAAACATTACGCCCTGGGCGATGGGTGTGACCATGCACAACCATTGAAACGTTGGCGGCCCGGATCGCGGCAGCCACAGCATCAGCGTTGACATCCATAATCTCGCTACTTTTGTTTTGATTCGCAGCCATACTCTCGCCACGCGCTTGGGCGGCTAGCGTGAGTCGCTCAGGGATGCTGCGTGCTAAAAAGCCCGCTTGCCATGCGGGATTGCGCACCATGGCACGAAACTGCTGGTAGGGAAGGTCATCGGTGCAATATTCGTCGCCGTGGCTTAGCAGCATGGTGCGGCCGCCAATGGTGACCAAAACCTGCTCGGGTAATAAACGGGCGCCTAGGCCAGCGGCCAAGGCTTCACCCATCAAAAAGTCGCGGTTACCACGACCTAGCCATACCGGAATCTTGGCAGCACAGGCTTTGATTGCCATCAAGTCTTGCGCGAGCCAAGGCGGGGCCACCACGGCCACGTCGTCACCAATCCAAGCGTCGAAGATGTCGCCTGGTAATAACAGCCCTGCCGCCTCTTTCGAGGCTAGCTTTAGAAAGTCCCGAAAGGCTTCTGAGGTTTGAACGGTATTCTGCCCCAAATGAACATCTGAAGCGAGCCAGACCGGACCTGCAAGGGCAATCTTATTCAAGGACGACAGCCTTTGTGATGACGAGGTCTGTGGTCGGCACGTTTTGATGAAAACCACTGTTCGCGGTGGCGACAGCTCTCATTTTGTCGACAATGTCTTTACCTTCTGTGACTTCACCAAACACGGCGTAGCCCCAGCCCTGGGCTGTGGGCGCAGTGTGGTTTAAAAAGTCGTTATTTGCAACGTTAATAAAGAATTGCGCGGTGGCCGAATGCGGATCGCTGGTACGAGCCATTGCTAGCGTGTACTTGTTGTTTTTCAGACCGTTGTTGGCTTCGTTTTCAACGTTTGCCTTGGTGGGCTTTTGTTTTAAGCCGGGCTCAAAGCCGCCACCTTGAACCATGAAACCATCAATCACACGATGAAAAATCGTGCCATTATAAAAACCGTCGTTGACGTAGGCTAAAAAATTAGCCACTGTTTTTGGGGCTTTAGCGGCATCTAGGGTGATGACGATATCGCCAAGACTAGTGGTCATTTTGACGCGTGGGTTGGTGCTCATTGAAGTAACGCCTTGTTTAGGGGTTGAGGTAGAAGGGGGCGCCGCCTGGGCGCTCAAACACACTAGCGGCAGCATACCAACTAGTACAAGGCTGCGCATGAGACGCAGCCAATTTAAAAAAATGGTCATTTGGCAGGGCCCTCGATTAAAGTCTTTACGGTACGGATTTTAGGGGTCAGGCCAGGCACCCCTGCTGCGGCAGCACGTTGGTAGGCTCGCAGCGCCAAGCTCATTTGTACGTCGCCCAAATTAGCCTGTGCCACGGCATATTTAGGGTTAATCATAATGGCTTGTTCAAGAGCGCGGCGCGCCTGATCGAGTTCATCGCGGCGGACATACAGGGCGGCGAGGTTATTCCATGGCTCAGGAAGCTCTGGAAAGCGCATTGTCATGCGTTGGTAGATGGCTTCGGCTTCGGTCAGTCGGTTCATTTCTGTAAACAAACGAGCCTGCATGAACATGAGCTGTACGTCGGTGCCGGGGGTGGCACGGTTGCCTTCGACGACCAAACGTTTTTCGACCTCGGCGAGCGCTTCAGGCAGCCGATCGGCCCGAATCAGGCCCTCAATACGGGTGGTGACTTCAGAGGGTGTCAGGGGGATACGTGTGTCGACTGCAGGCGAAATCGCATCTAAAACTTTGGCTAAGCCGTCCCAGCCCAACTCTTTGGGTTGATCGCCTAGTACCTGATTCGCCGCAGCATTGGGGATTGCCGAGGGCATTCGCCCTTGCGAATTTTGATTATGCGGTTGCGTTGTCGCGTTGGGGTTCAAGGGGTTCACTACCCCCTGACTGGTACCGCTGCCGTAATTGACTTGGGCAAGCCCTAGCCCCGGCAGCAGCGCTGCCGTGCTAACGGAGAACAGAATCGAACATATGCTTTTTGGCAGCTTCAAGGCGTAAAACCCTCAATTGCTATACTTGACCATTCGTATTTTAACGCTGCTTTTGCTTGAACACTGCACAGCGTCTAATTTTCTCTA
>CAMCII010000358.1 GCA_945874505.1 Bordetella parapertussis
AAAGGCGCAACAAGGGCGGTTAGCATGACGCCCAACATGAACTGCGATTTGAAAAACTTCATTGTGTCTCCTCGACGATTAGAAGCCAAAGTGTTTAAAACACTCTGGCTTGCTGTTGCTGTCTTTCACTATATTTGTGAATTGAACAAGCTCTATAAATTATTCTGGCTTAAGGTTGCTGTCTTTCACGATTTTTGTGACTCGAGCAATCTTTATCCATTACTCTGGCTTGATGTTGCTGTCTTTCACGATTTTTGTGAATTGAGCAATCTCTGTTTTCACTAGAGCATCAAGTTGTGCAGGAGTGCCAGTTCTGACGATGCCGGCCTGAGAAGTGATGCGGTCTCGTACATCAGGGGCTTTCACAGCTTCCATCGTTGCCTTATAGAGTATGTCTACGACTGCATCCGGTGTTTGACGCGGTACAAACATAGCAATCCAAGTGTCCATGTCGTAGCCCGGGAAACCACTTTCAGCAATGGTCGGTACGTTGGGCAATAACGGGCTGCGCTCTTTAGAGGTCACAGCGATTGGGTGTAGTTTGCCGGCTTTGACATTAGCCAACAGGCCACTGAGGGTCGACAAAATATAAGGCACGTGATTGCCCACAACATCAGCAATGGCTGGGCCTGCGCCACGATAAGGGACATGGGTCAGTTGGGCTTTTGCTAAAAACTCTAAATAGGCAGCAGCAAAATGCCCCGGCGAGCCAACACCACCGCTTGCATAGGTTTTGTTTCGGGCATCGGTACCTTTAGACTGTGCTAAAAATTCTTGCAAGGTTTTTGCGGGGGCGCTTGGGTTAGAAGCAAAGAGTTGGGTTAACGACCCAATTAAAGCCACGCCTCGCAAGTCTCTTTCAGTGTCGAACGGTAAGTTTGCGTAAAGTGCTTGGTTAATGGCGTGGTTGTTTAATGTAAAGCTGATGGTGTAGCCATCAGGCGCCGATTTCGCAACGTAATCGGTGGATAAGGTTCCGCCAGCACCTGCTTTGTTTTCAACGACAACCGTTTGTTTAAGAATTTCTGATAGTTTGGTGTTCAACGCTCTGGCGATCGCATCAGTGCCACCGCCTGGGGCAAAGCCTACGATTAATTTGATGGGCCCTTTACTCGGAAAATCTTGAGCCGATACAGAACCGGCTGTTAGCCCGATTAATGTTGCTGCAGCAGTTGTTGCGATGATCTTTGTACGCATGGTGCTTGTCTCCTGGTAAGTGTGTTGATCTGCCTGATGAGCCATCTTTGTTGGCCTGTTTAGTCAATATAGTCCCTTGAATCCCCGCTATTTGTTGGCTTTTTAGCCACTATGGTTCCTTGAATCTGGCATGTTTGAAGCCCTTCTCACTACTATAGCCCCCTAAACTTAGGTAAACGTTTTTCAGCAAAAGCTTGTTCAGCCTCTTTATGATCGGCGGTAAACCAAAGCTCGGCAAAGGCGCGACGCGACTGCGCTTTGATATCGCCCAAGCTTTGTGTCACAGCGTTGAGCTCTGCCTTGATTGCAGCAATCGACAGTGGCGCCGTACCGCTAAACGTCTGGGCTAACTCAAGCGCCACGCGTAAGCTCTCGCCCGCTGGTGCAACCGCAGTGGCTAAACCAATTGCCAAGGCTTGCTCGGCATCAATGCGCCTGCCATCAAATAACAATTTTGCTGCAGCGGCACGCCCAACTAGCGGTACGAGTCGCGAAATCCCATTCCAACCCGGCAAGATGCCTAGCCGAGATTGCGGAAAGCCAATCTGCGCGCCTTGTTCTATCACTCGAAAATCGCAGGCCAGTGAAAGTTCAGCACCTCCACCAATGGCATACCCGTTGATCGCAGCGATCACAGGGCAGGGCAGTTGTTCAAGTGCGCCAAGTAAAGTTCGAATGATGTCGAAGACTTCGTTCAAGGCGGCTTCGGTTTTAATGTTTGCATAGGCTTTCACATCGCCGCCCGTGCAAAAGAACTTGTCGCCGCTGCCTGTCAAAATCACAGCACGCAGGCTTGAATCTTTGTGGCAAGTTTCAATTAACGCGCTAAGACTTTGCGCCACCGCCAGATTGATTGCGTTACCGTCCCGCGGCCGATTCAGGCGCAGGATCAGGCAATCGCCTTGTCTTTCTGTGAGGACAAGTGCCTCAGACATCACGCTGAACCAGATGCATCAAAATCCCACCTGTCGATTTTGGATGCGGAAAGCCGATCAACGCACGACGCGAGCCAGGCCGGCCGACTTGATCGATCATCTGAAAGCCAGCCTTCGACATTTTTTGTAAGGTGCCGTTGATATCGCGGGCTTTGATGGCGATGTGATGCAGGCCACGACCGCGCGACTGAACAAAACGTGTGATGGCACCTTGGTCTTGTTTTGTTGAGCCCGACTGACCGTGCTCAATGTGTGCCCCTTGGCTTGGATCAAAGTTT
The DNA here is from genome assembly GCA_945874505.1 of Bordetella parapertussis. Taxonomy (GTDB): domain Bacteria; phylum Pseudomonadota; class Gammaproteobacteria; order Burkholderiales; family Burkholderiaceae_B; genus Zwartia; species Zwartia parapertussis_J. The sequence continues at coordinate 2,411 of CAMCII010000358.1, forward strand.
GCTAAGAACTCAAGTTCAAGGTCGCCAATCGTAATAAAGGTGACGCGCAAGCCGCCGACCGGTTTTGGTGGTTGTGTGTGATAGACCACGCCGTATTTGTCTGAGGTAAAACTTTCAACTGAGATGTTGACCTCCATGTCGGTTTGCCGACTTTCAACTGCAAAGCCAAGCTTGTTAGCAAAGACGCGCTCGTCTTCGGCAACATCAGTGCTTGCGATACCAAGATGATCGATGCGTTCAATCGCGCCACTCATATGGGTGGGCAGTGCCAGGGGTTCGGTCAGACGCACGCGCACTCCACAGGTTTGCGCGGGCTCGATGGCAAAACTGCGACGCCCGTCTAAGCCGACTGCAGAGGTGGGCGTGAAAGCAAAGTTTTTGACTGCAGCTTCAGGGTCTTGCAAGCCAAAGGCAATGTGATGCACGCCCGGCTTTACGTCACCATCAATCAGCGAATGGCCGAGGGGCACGACGGCTAACGCGCTTTGACCGATACTGAACAAAGACACTTTACCTTCAGGCGTATTGAAATCGGTGCGTGGAAGCTCGAAGTATTTTTCATAGATCGAACAAGTCGCTTCAGGGTCGTTTGAGGCAACGGCGACATAGGTAATTTTTGAGGCAAGCATGCTGCGATCCTTAGTGTGTGCTTTGAATGACTTTTTCTGCAATGAGGGTATTGATATCAGTGTCTGATAGCCCGTACTCTTGAAGGACCTCGCGTGAATCAGCGCCGAGTTCGGGTGGCGCGGTCCGTACTGTTTTGCCGCCAAAGCTTTCCATCTTTAAAGGATTGCCGACGAGCTTGAGTTTGCCAAGTTTGGGGTGATCGACTTCTTCGACCAAGCCCGTTTCAACAATGTGCGGGTCTTTGAAGACTTGATCGAGCGTCAAAATCGGGCCCGCGGGGATACTCAGTTTGACGAGTTCGAGCGTCCACTCCATTTTTTTACGTGTCGCAAATATTTTGTTTAGGCGTTCTTTGACTTGCTCGCGATGTTTACAACGATTCGCGTTATCTTTAAAGTCGGGATGCGTGATCCAGTCTTCAATGCCTATTAATTGGCAAAGCTTGACCCACATATCCTCGGTGGCTGCCGCCATATTGAACGGGCCGTCGCTGGCTTCAAACATACCGTAGGGGCAGATGACCGGGTGATCGTTACCCGCGACACCAGGGGTGTCGCCCAAGCTTAATTGACGCTGCCCCTGTACCGTTAGCAAGCCGATCAAGCCTGCAAGTAATGAGGTTTCAACGAGTTGACCGCGACCGGTTGCCTGACGCTGAATGATGGCGGCCTGGATGCCCATGGTGGCCCACATACCGCCCACCACGTCGCCGATTGGGATCCCCACGCGCGTGGGGCCCGTGGCGGCCTGACCCGTCAAGCTCATGAGCCCCGACATCCCTTGTGCGATTTGATCCATACCGGGCCAGCTGCCGTAAGGGCCGGTGTTACCAAAGCCTGTAATCGAGGCATAGATTAGGCGCGGGTTCAGGGATGACAGCGCGGCATAGTCCATCTTCATGTCAGCCATCACGCCAGGCTTGAAGTTCTCAATAATGATGTCAGCCTGTTTGGCCATGGTGCGAATCAGCTCAAGCCCTTTGGGCTGCCGAAAGTCAACCGCCAAGCTGCGTTTGTTGCGATGGATGCTCAGGTAATAAACGCTGATGCCCTCTTGAAACGGGCCCCAGCCTCGCACCATCTCGCCGTTTGGCGTGGGTTCTATTTTGATGACATCGGCACCTAGGTCGGCCAGAATCATCGCGCTAAAGGGGCCTGCCAAGGCGCGTGTTAAATCAAGAACCTTCAACCCGGCAAG
>CAMCII010000359.1 GCA_945874505.1 Bordetella parapertussis
TGCTCAACGCCGCCGACCCCATGGTTGCAAAAATGGCAGAGGCCTGCCCTGGCACGGTCATCTTTTTTAGCCTTGACCGCCTTCATCCGGTTCTGAACACTCATCGAGCTCAAGGTAAACGTGTGGTGTTCTGCGACAACGGCCAACTCGTTTGCAGCGAGGCAGGGCAAGACCATTCAATCGCGTTAAGTGCCATCCCCCTGACGCGCAACGGCACAATTAGTTTTCAAATCGAAAATGCCATGGCTTCAGTCGCGGCGGCCTGGGCCCTGGGGCTCAACTGGAAAACAATCGAAACCGGCATGGCCACCTTCGTCAACGACGCCCAGACCGCCCCCGGGCGCTTTAACGTCTTTGACTATCGCGGCGGCACGATCATTGCCGACTACGGTCATAACCCCGATGCTGTTCAAGCGCTCGTGCAGGCGATTGAAAGCATGCCCGCCACCAAGCGCACTGTCGTCATTAGTGGAGCAGGCGATCGACGCGACGAAGATATCTCTCGCCAAACCGAGATTTTGGGCGAAATTTTTGACGAAGCGATTTTGTACCAAGATCAGTGCCAACGCGGACGCGAAGATGGTGAGGTCTTGGCGTTACTGCAACTGGGTTTAAAACATGTTTCGCGCACGAAAGAGATTCAAGAGATTCGCGGCGAGTTTCTTGCGATCGACACCGCGTTAGCCAAACTAAAACCAGGCCAGCTTTGCTTGATTTTGATTGATCAGGTGCAAGAAGCGCTTGATCATATTGCTAAGAGAATTGCTGAAGAGAAATGACAACGGCCCAGGTCAAAATTACATAATAGAAATCGACAGTCGCTTAGTAAAAAGGTAAATGTCCGACGGGACAACGGCCTTGCTAAACGTAAAGTCGAGCGCTAGTGAAAGCCAGGCAACCTTCTTTTGGAAGATTGCCTAGAGAGCTTACCCAAGCGAAGGTGGAACACAAAAAACAACAGCCATCACGAGAAGCAGTCACGCGTAGACTCGCTTGCTCGTCAAGTTTGCGCGCTGAAACAGAAGCTTTCAAGATTTCGCTTTTTCGCCAGCACCACCGGCAGCGAACGGAAACGCCGGAAACATCGCACGAGCCTGCTCTTGCAGTTTGTCTTGCATCTGCCCGAACAAATCCTTGCTCTGTTCAACGTATGAATTCATCATATTTTGCATAACCGGCGTTTGGCCACTCATAAATTGTGTCCAAGCCTCGGGCGACAATTGGGTATTGCCAAACAAACCTTTCGATTGATCTGCAAGGCGATCTTGCACTTCCATAAACGTCTGGATATTTTTTTCGAGATAAGTGCCCATCATCCCTTGCATCGCATGACCATAAAAGCGAATGACCTGAGCCAACATGACCGACGAAAACATCGGCATACCACCGCTCTCTTCCTCGAGAATGATTTGGAGCAAAATACTACGCGTGAGATCTTCAGCAGACTTAGCATCTACCACTTTAAAGATCTCACTTTTAAGAACTAACTGTTTAACATCTGCCAACGTGATGTAGGTGCTAGTCTGCGTGTCGTAAAGACGACGATTAGGATATTTTTTTATCAGACGTACGGATGCGTCTGTTGCCGCTTCGGTCATGCATGCCTCCAAAAATAACTACGTGATAACAAACGATAGGTTGTTAGCAGCGCCAACAACCTACGACCTCAACCCATATGCAAACCACCGTTCAACGAAAAATCAGCACCCGTTGAAAACCCTGATTCTTCTGAAGCAATCCACGCCACAATCGAGGCAATTTCTTCAGGACGCCCCAGTCGCTTCACCGGAATCGTTGCGACAATTTTTTCAAGGACTTCGGGGCGAATCGCACGCACCATATCGGTGCCAATATAGCCGGGCGACACCGTATTGACTGTCACGCCTTTACTGGCAACCTCTTGAGCGAGCGACATTGAAAAACCATGGATCGCCGCTTTCGCTGTGGCGTAATTCGACTGTCCAAACTGACCTTTTTGTCCGTTGACCGAACTGATATTGATGATGCGACCAAACCCGCGATCGACCATGGCTTCGATCACCTGTTTCGTGACGTTAAACAAACTATTCAGATTAGTGTCCATCACGGCTCGCCAGTCGTCGGCCGACATTTTACGAAATACGCCATCGCGCGTGATCCCCGCATTGTTCACCAGAATATCGACCGGGCCATGCTCGGCCACTACCGCTTTAAACGCGCCTTCGCATGAGTTCCAGTCTGAAACATTGCCCACCGAGGCATAAAATTTATAGCCGAGTGCTGCTTGCTCGGCCAGCCATTGCTCATAGTCGCGGCTCGGGCCACAACCTGCAACAACCGTCATTCCTTCTTTTGCCAAACGCTGACAAATAGCAGTCCCGATCCCACCCATGCCACCGGTTACATACGCTAGCTTTGCACTCATCCTCATCTCCTTTTGCCGCGTTGACACGGCATTGACCAACGCTAGACTGCTCGAACCTTGACGTACGACCCCGGAGCTTTTTCAAGCACGGGATATGATTGATTACCCAATGTTTTTGAAGCTTTGACTCGCTTGCCGCTGTGAGTTGCCAACCAGTCACCCCAGTCACGCCACCAACTGCCAGGATATTCAGTCGCTTGCGCAAACCATTTTTCAGCAGCTTGACCCTTGACAGGTTTGTCGGCAACCCAATAGTTGCGCTTGTTTTTTGCTGGTGGGTTAATGACCCCAGCGATATGCCCCGAGGCACCCAGCACAAAGCGATTAGGGCCAGGAAAAATTGCCGTCGAGGCAAACGCCGAGTGCCACGGCACAATATGATCTTCTCGCGAGCCATAAAGATACGTAGGGACTTTGACTTTACGCAAATCGATTGGCACGCCGCAGCTTGTGAGCGCGTTGGGTTGGCTGAGTTTGTTTTCGAGATAGGTATTTCGAAAGTACCAAGTGAAAAATGGCCCAGGCAAATTTGTGCTGTCGCCGTTCCAGAATAACAAGTCGAAGGCAACCGGCGACTCGCCCTTTAAATAATTTGAAACGACGTAATTCCAGACCAACTCATTCGGTCGCAGAAATGAAAACGTCGTGCCAAGCTCGCGCGCCGACATCAAACCACCGTGTCCGATTTGTTGCTCGCGCAGGCTAGCGTGCTGTTCATCGACAAACACCCCAAGCGGGCCCGTTTCTTTAAAGTCAACCATTGAGGTCAATAGCGTTAAAGACACCACTGGACTTTGCCCCTTGGCCGCGGCGACAGCCAAGCCTGCTGCAAGCATGGTGCCCCCCACGCAAAATCCCAGAGCATTGATTTTGCTTTGCCCAGAAATCTCTTGCGTCACGTTGAGCGCGGTCAGGATTCCGTCTTGAAGGTAATCATCCCAGGTCGCTTTTTCGATGCCATCCGTATCTTCTGCAAGCGGATTGCGCCAGGACATCAAGTACACGGTAAAGCCTTGTGCGACAGCATCACGCACAAACGAATTTTCGGGTTGCAAATCGAGAATGTAAAACTTATTGATGCAGGGCGGCACCAACAGAATCGGACGCTGATACACCGTCGGTGTTGTCGGCGAATATTGTATTAATTGAAAAAACTTGTTTTGTAAGACAACCGACCCAGCAGAGGTGGCAACGTTTTCACCCACGACAAATTTACTTTCGTCACTTTGTGAAATACGCCCTTTTTGAATGTCACCGATTAGATTCGAGACGCCCGCAACGAGAGTTTCCCCGCCAGAGTCAAGCAATGCGGCCTGTGCATCAGGATTGGTCGCCAAAAAATTAGCGGGCGACATCGCGTCGATCCACTGCATCACTGAAAAATGTAACCGGTCTTTGAGTTCTGGCGAGGCGTCTGAAACATCGACCAACTTTTGCATAGCGTTTGCCGACAAAAGATATAAATGGGCCATGAGTAAATGCGGCGGGCTCGAAGCCCAAGCCGGCGCGGCAAAGCGACGGTCTTTAATCGCCGGCAAATGCCCTTGAGTCGCCTCTTGGGATAATCGTTGCCAAGCTTGCATGAAGTCGTGTTGGACCGACGCGAGCGCCTCTTTTGAAATCCCGGGCGGTGGCGCCAACCCCTCTGAAAACGGAAAATTCACATTGAGACCTTTTTATCTTGTTGGCGGTGTCATCGTGCGCTGCAAGATGAGGATTGTCAACCCCCAAAAACACGCTTGACCGGGCATTCAAAATGAGTCAGACGCTGCCTAACCACGCAAGCGTCGCCATCCGCCCCGTCTGACGATC
>CAMCII010000360.1 GCA_945874505.1 Bordetella parapertussis
CTATCCTCACGCGGGGGGCGATTATCATTTTTTAGCACGCGCCTTTGGCAAGCCGGTCTCTTTTTTTTATGCCTGGGCGAAGGCAACCGTGATCAACACGGGGTCGATCGCTTTGCTGGCGTTTGTGTTCGGCGATTACATGAGTAAAGTGGTGAATCTGGGACCGCACTCAACGGCGCTGTGGGCCGTAGGCATTGTGGTCGCAATGACACTGATCAATCTGATTGGCTTACATGCAGCCTCATGGGTGCAAACTTGCCTGACGATGATCGAGGTCACAGGCTTGTTGTGTGTCGTGGTCGCAGGGTTTGTATTGTCTGGCGACGCACCGGCATCACCTAGTATGTTTTCTTCTTCACCAAGCTTAGGTATGTTTGGCTTGGCGATGGTGTTTGTGCTGTTGACGTATGGTGGCTGGAACGAAGCGGCGTATATCTCAGCTGAGGTACGCGGCGGCAAGCGCGCAATCGTGCCCGTGATTGTGATTAGCATTATGATTTTGACCTTGATCTATGTGCTGTTCAATATCGCGGTGTTGGCTGGTTTGGGCTTGTCTGGCTTGGCGGGCAGTAAAGCGGTAGCGGCTGATCTGATGGGTAAGGCGTTTGGCCCTTGGGGCGAAAAAATGCTCGGGATTTTTGTTGCCGTGGCTGCCTTGACGAGTATTAATGCCACCATGATTGTGGGGGCACGCACCAATTACGCCCTAGGGCGCGACTGGCCTGCCCTGCGTTTTATGGGCAACTGGCACGCAGAGCGTGGCTCACCGGTGGCCGGTTATGTGGTGCAGTCGATCTTGAGCTTGGCCTTGGTTGGTTTGGGTATCTGGCAAACCGATGGGTTTGAGGTCATGGTTGAATTTACGGCGCCGGTATTTTGGGCCTTTTTGTTTTTGGTGGGGATTTCGCTTTTTGTGATGCGAGTCAAAGACCCCAAGACAGAGCGTCCGTTTAAGGTGCCCCTGTATCCCTTAACGCCCATTGTCTTTTGTCTGACTTGTGCCTACCTGACCTATTCGAGTGTGACCTACGCCATGAGTAAGGGGGCGGTCTATATCTCTTTACTCGTGATGGCCGTGGGAGTGGTGGCGTTGGCGATCACGCATTTTTCTAAAAAAGACGCGTGAGCGTCATGCAAGATGCCACGAGTGTTTGAGTGCGAAATCGCTCTGACTTCGAGGCAATTGCTGTCCGACCCACGCTTAGACACTTGGGTGGGTCACACGCTTGAGCTGTGGTTGTTTGAAGGTGTTCAGGCGCGGCAGGCGTTAGCGATACAACTACAGCAACGAGGGATCCATGCGCAGGTATACAGCGCGTATAAACCTCTGTTGCATGCGTTTTTAGAAGAGATTGATACCAGCACGCTTGCCTCGGTCGTGATCGAATACCCGCGCCACACCGCAGCAGATCCGCGGAGATTTTTGCTCGAAGGGTATCCTTTAGAGGCGGTGATCCCAGGCATCGAGGTGTCTTGGGTGGCAGCGCAAGATACCGCAGCGACCTCAACCTCAACCTCAATCTCAACCGAGCAACCCGTTTACCGGCTTGCGTTGACGGATCGCAGCGGCTTGGTTCGAACGGTTCAACTTGTTGCGCCTAACGCACTCAAGACGGATTTGGCACTGGGTCAACAGTCGCTCTGCCCAACAGGTTATCTTAGAGTGAGCGACTCGCAGTCAGGGCAGCTGCTATTGGCCGAAAGGCTTGAGACAGAATTTGAGCAAGCTTTTCTGACGCTTATGCGTTGGGTGAGCGACCAGTCCTGGGGTTCTTCCGAGCCTTACTTTGAAAGACTCTTGCTGCGCGTTGAGCTGCCTGGTGCTGAGATTGTGGATCAGCAAGGCCGGTTGCTTGTGAGCACCTATGAGGCACTGCACGAAGATTTATATTTTTCAGTACTTGAGTTTTTTCAACACCGCTCGACAAGACCCTCAGGTAATCGAGGCCTGCAACCGGGCCAGATTGTGCCAGACATACGCTTTTGGCGTGGGCTGGTTAAGGTATACGTTGAATGCTATCCCGTGGGCTCACCGCTTTTCAAATTACAACAGCCAGAGCACCAAAGTGCACTGAACGACTCAGGTGCGTGTACCCAAGAGAGCGTTCACACGAGCAAGCAAGAGATCAAGCAAGAGATCAAGCAAGAGGTCAAGCAAGTGATCAAGCAAGAGGTCAAGCAAGTGATCAAGCAAGAGGTCAAGCAAGTGATCAGTCAAGAGGTCAAGCAAGTGATCAGTCAAGCGAGCGCGCACGAAATCAATCTTCAAACCTGTCGTGAGCCCTTGTCATCTGAGTCGATTCGCGCAGGGCTGGCTTTATTTTCTGGGCAACCGTTTGAGGTGCTCTCGCGTCAAGGTCGTGCCGTGACTGGCGTGCATCGCCGTGGCACCTTGCCCGCGATTGTGTTAACCGGTGGTCAACACGCAAATGAGGCTTCAGGCGTGGTGGGTGCACTCAGAGGCGCGCAGTGGCTGGCAGCGCAGCCAGAGGCGCACTTTGCCGTGGTGCCACTCGAAAATCCTGATGGCTATGCGCTCTTTGCTCAATACCGTGCAATTCATCCACAACATATGCATCATGCGGCGCGCTACACGGGCCTGGGTGATGATCTTGAGTATCGTGAACAAGGGCCCTGGTATGAAACCGAAGCACGTCAACAAGCTATCGCACTCACGCAAGCGCAGTTGCATCTAAGCTTGCACGGCTATCCAGCACACGAGTGGACGCGACCGTTAACAGGATATTTGCCCAGGGGCTTTGCTTTGTGGAGTCTGCCGAAAGGTTTCTTTTTGATTGTGCGCTATCAAGCAGCTTACAAAGACCTTGCCCTGCAATGGCTTGAAGCCTTGGCCGAGTCGGTGTCCCGCTTGCCTGGCGTTGCGCAGTTTAATCGTGCGCAACTGCAGCGCTATGAGTCTTACCTTGGGGTGAGCGGCTTTGAACTCAAGCACGGTATCGCCTGCATGCTTTCACAAAACGATCAGCAAAACGTCGGCGTGAAGTTGGTGACAGAGTTTCCGGATGAGACCATTGCAGGCGAGGAGTTTATGTTTGCACAGCAAGTGCAAACCGATACCGTACGTTTGGCTTGCCTGCATTGGTGGCGCCTGCATAGTGCAGCCTAGTGCTTTAGGCAGCGCTTAGTGCGTGAGGCTAAGCTTAGTGTTCAAGGCAGTGCTAAGTGTTCAAGGCAGCGCTTAGTGTTTAAGGCCCAACACGGCCAGGCTTTCGGCGTACACCACAGCGTTTTCGCATAAAAATACAACGATGTCGTCGGGATCCATGTTTTCAAGCACTTGTACAACTTGTTCTGTGCTGTCGCCTAGCGCTTCAACACCTGCGACGTGAACTTGTGCACCGCTTTCAAAGACTGAAAGCGGTACAAGCTCTTCGACCACAGTCATGTCAACAGCAGAGATGACGAGATAAGCCTGCACCTTCAAGTCGTCTGCTTGCACCTCAAGCAAGACCCCCCCCTTGATGGTCTCGAGGACTTTGCTGGTAATCATAAGATCCATTGAGGGGTCCTTTTTATGTTGAGCGAAGCGGCTGCTTGGTGAAGGCGCTGTCTCGTTTTCAGCTCGCGTTTAGTGGCCGAGGCAAGTCACGCAGCTTTAGCTGTTAAGACTTTTTCTTCAAGTGCCTCGAGCAGGGCAGACAGCATCTGATTTAACTCTGCGCACATCAAGGTAAAGTCGCCATCAAATTGTTCGTTGGCATCAACAGGCATGTTTTGTTCTGATTGATCGAGAATATCTTGCGCAGCCACTCGCTTGATATCTAGATTTTCAGTTAAGACAAACGAGACACGATCATTGAAGGTGAGGGCGAGTCGCATGCATTGCTTGCCGCCTTTGATGTGCTTTTGGATATCGTCACTGTCTAAGGCATGTTTGACATAGCGCACCGCTGCGGCTTTGTCACCACCTGCGCGCAGTTCGGCATCTTGGTCAACCGAAAAATTTGCCGGGCCGTGTCCGCCGAGTACCCAGTCTGTCATGGCTGCGGCTGGGCTAATAGTGACTTGCACGGGTTCAACTGGGAAAGGGTAAATCGCTTTACCCAGTGCGGTCAGGATTTCTTCGGATTTTGAAGCTGAAGCGGTATCAATCACCAGCCAGTGATTGACCGGATCAATCCAAACCCGAGTATCACGCGCAAGACTAAAGGCACGCGGCAATAAGGTCTGAGTGACTTCTTCTTTGAGATC
>CAMCII010000361.1 GCA_945874505.1 Bordetella parapertussis
GGGATTAAACCGTCGATATTGATGGCCTCACCGCCCTCTGGAGTTTTCAGTGCGGGATCAATCACCGGAAACAACGCCATGATCGGCACGCCAAGCTTGACGCACTCTTCGGCGACCGGCAACAAGGTATCGAGCGAATAGCGAACAACTCCTGGCATAGAGTTGATTGCTTGCTTGACCTTCTTGCCTTCAGTCACAAAGACCGGATAAATCAGGTCATCTACTGAGAGTGAGTGCTCGCGAACTAAGCGGCGAGAGAACTCATCATGGCGTAAGCGACGAGGGCGGTTGGCCGGGTAGTCGGCGAGGATGAGGTGTGGAGTTGTCATGGTACGACCTGTGGTGAGATCCAGTTTTCAATTTGCAGAGTGGCTTCTTCGAGCCCGATCCGCGCCGTGGCAGAGAAGGGGACGGCATTTAACGCCCCGATATCCTCTAATTCCTTTTTTACTGCAAAGACAGCTTTGATGCGTTGTCCGTATGGAAACTTGTCGGCTTTTGTCAGCAGCGCTAAGACTGGGCGCCTAGTGGGCGCAATCCAGTTGGCCAGGCGGCGATCTAACTCAGTGACACCGCGACGAATGTCAATGAGCAACACAATACCGGCTAACGATTCACGACTTTGCAGGTAGCCGCCCAAAATGTCGGCCCATTCTTCGCGGGCGCGATGCGCCACCGCCGCATAGCCATAACCCGGTAGGTCAACCAGATAGCCCAGACGCTCGTCGGGGTCGAGCGGATCAGGTAGGCCAAACATATTGATCAGTCGTGTGCGCCCAGGCGTTTTACTCGAAAACGCCAATCGCTTTTGGTTGGTCAATACATTGATGGCGGTCGACTTGCCAGAGTTTGAACGCCCCACAAAACAGACTTCAGGGGCGCCGGGCTCGGGCAATTGGTCGAGTCGGGCGGCCGAAGTAAAAAACGAAGCATGTTGCAATAGGGACACTGTAGGGCCTAGAAGAATCAGTTCAGACGCTATTGTATAATCGTGTGTCTAAAACAGTGGTTTTTTGTGGCTTAGGTGTTTTTGTGCCCCACTCGGCGTCGAGGTCTTCAATGAAGTATTTGTTGTCAAAGGTAGTGCTTGCGGGCTGTTTGTTGCTCGGTGTCTCTGCCATGTCCCCAAGTATTGCGGCCGGTGCCGCCGCAGGTCCAGCCAAGCCCGATGCGGCAAAAGGTGCGACTCTCTATGAACAAGGTGATGCTGCGCGCGGTGTGGTGGCGTGCGCCTCCTGTCACGGCGCTGCTGGTAACAGCACGATCCCTGCCAATCCAAATTTGGCGGCCCAATCACACGAATACATTTATAAGCAACTGACTGAGTTTCGCCTGAAAGCGGGCGCGAAAGAGGTGCTGCGTAAAGGCGTGGATGGCGCACCCTCAGTCATGACGGCGATGGCCGGGCCCTTGACCGAAGCCGACATGCAAAACCTGTCGCTGTATTTGACACAGCAAAAGCTCACTGAGCCTGCTACGGCAACCAATCCAAAGTTGCTCGAGCGCGGCCAGCATATCTGGCGCGCGGGGATCCCTGATCGTAATGTGCCTGCATGCGCAGGCTGCCATTCGCCAAACGGTGCCGGCATTCCTGGCCAGTACCCAAGGTTAAGTGGCCAATTCCCAAGTTACATCGAAGAGCAGCTAAAGTTGTTTCGTGCGGGTCACCGAGCAAACAACCAAATGATGAACCAAATTGCCGATCGCATGTCTGATTCAGACATTAAGGCCGTCTCTGACTACGCAGCAGGCTTGCGCTAGGCAGCTGCGTTAACAGAACGCAAGCAAGGGGGGGTCGCAAGACACCCCCTTTTTTTTAGATAAACACCGTGATAACACCTAGTACGCCGACTCAGTCAATCGCAAACGATGCCTCGCCCAGTGCGGGGTCGGGCGGGCCGCGCTCGGCGTCTGCCGTGGTCAATACGCTTGAGCTGCTAAGTTCGATGCGCTTTTCGATTAGCTTGCTGGTGTTCATTTGTATGGCGAGCCTGATTGGTACGGTCGTTGCGCAGGGGCGTTCAGCAAACGCGTATATCGATCAGTTCGGCCCCTTCTGGTTTGAGGTGTTGGATAAGTTTTCGATTTGGCACATCTATAACAGTTGGTGGTTCTTGGTCACGATGGCCTTCCTGGTGCTCTCGACTAGCTTATGCCTGATCCGAAACGCCCCAAAAATGCTCAAAGATGCGCGTTCGTTTCGCGAGCATATTCGAGCCTCAAGTCTGCGTTCGTTTCATCACAAAATTGAAGTGGATACTGCCCGCGAGCCAGCACAGGCGGCCGGATCGATTCAGGCGTGGCTGAAACAGCAAGGTTATGCCGTGCGTCAGCGTGCTGACGGTGAGTCATTGCTGTTGGCTGCTAAGCGAGGCAGTGGTAATCGCTTTGGCTACATCTTTGCTCATGCTGCAATCGTGATTATCTGTGTCGGTGGTTTGCTTGACAGCGAATTACCCATACGCTTGCAAGTTTGGTTGTTTGGTAAAACGCCAATCGTCGAAAACATGATGATCGCCGATGTGCCCGCGCGCGGACGCCTGTCGGTCGATAACCCAAGCTTTCGTGCCAATGTGTTGGTGCCAGAGGGTAGCAAGCGCAGCTCAGCGATTATTACGGTAGATGATGGCGCCTTGGTGCAGCCCTTGCCTTTTACCCTTGAGTTGAAAAAGTTTGTTGTGGATTACTACACGACCGGAATGCCAAGCCGCTTCATGAGTCAGGTTGAAGTGACAGACCCCGCGACAGGTAAAACGTTTGAGGCCAACATCGAAGTCAACGAGCCGCTGCATTTCAAGGGCGTGACGGTATATCAATCAAGCTTTGATGATGGCGGCAGCGAAGTCGAACTACTCGGCTATCCCCTCACTGGCTCTGGCACAGAGACGTTTGCCTTAAAAGCCCTTGTGGGGCAAACCAGTGACATCACACTGGGCACATCAGGCCAAGTCGTCAAAGCCGAAATTACCAAACTGCGCACGATCAATGTCGAAGACCTGACTGCTGGTGAGCCGTCAGCCCCTAAAGAATTTGGCGAACATGTGGCCGCAGTGACAGGCAGTGCCGCAAGCAAGACACACAAAAATCTGCGTAACATTGGGCCAAGCGTCGAGTATCGTTTGATTGACGCGAGTGGGCAGGCCACAACGTTTCACCAATACATGTTGCCCGCCGAGCTTGACGGCTCGCGAGTGTTGTTGGCTGGGGTGCAAGAGGCGGGTCGAGCTGGCTTCAGGTACCTACGCATGCCGGCCGATGACTACGATACCGCTGAAGAGTTTATGCGCGTGCGCGCAGCACTAGCGAGCCCAGCAGACAGAGTCGAGGCAGTACGGCGCTTTGCACGCGCCTATCAGGGTAGCGCCACCGATCAGCAGGCGTTGCAGACTTCCGCGCAGCGCGCGCTCGAGACCTTCGCCGACGGCGGCTTGCAAGCGATCTCTCGCTTTCTTGAGACGAATGTGCCGCCGGCCGAACAGCAGCGTGCCGCCGATATCGTGATCCGCTTACTCGGTTCGGCCATTCACGAGTTGCGAGGCCTCGCGCGTGAGCGTGCGGGTCGCCCGGCGTTAGACACTTCGGCTCAGCAACTAGAGCTTGATGCAAATTGGTCCAGATTGGCGGTGGCTGCGCTATCGGATTTAACGCTTTACCCAGCGCCGTTGCTCTTGACACTGAAATCCTTTAACCATGTGCAGGCGAGTGTTTTTCAAGTGAGCCGTACGCCCGGAAAATTCATTGTCTATCTTGGGTGTTTGTTTTTAGTCTTAGGCGTGTTCACAATGTTCTTCGTACGTGATCGACGCATTTGGGTGTGGTTGCGGCCGGCAGAACACGCACAGGGCACCTGTGTATTAGCCGCGATGACATCGCAAAAGCGTACACTCGATTTCAACCGTGAGTTTGACCGTTTCAAGGCTGCGCTGAACAAGCTCAGCCAAGTGAGTTAAATCAAGCTGCCCGCAGCAAGCAAGGTGTGCCCAGGCTGACTCGACTGCGCTAAGCGAAGTGAGTCAACACGCAAGACGGCTCGAGCGGCCGATGATTCACGTGTTACCGACGTTGGTATCTTTTTTCAATTCATCGAGAACTTTGTCATGACGAATTCAATCGCCGAGTCACGAAACGACTGGGATGACCTCTCTGAGTCAGGCGATGGGCGCGAGCAGCGTGGCCGTCCAAACTGGACTGA
>CAMCII010000362.1 GCA_945874505.1 Bordetella parapertussis
TGACTAGCGGCAAAGCGGTGGATAGGCCTGCAAAGTACATATCAATTTCGCCCGACATGACATCGTTCATGGCAGGGCCTCCACCCTTGTAAGGCACATGCAACAAATTGATATCCGCGATATCGCGAAACAGTTCGGCAGCTAGATGGGTCGGGCTACCGGTGCCTGCTGAGGCAAAGGTGAGTTTGCCAGGTTGAGCCTTGGCACGTGCAATCAGATCAGCCACGCTGGTAATGCCAGATTTGGGTGAGGTCACCAGCAACATGGGGTTAAGCGCCACCATTGAAATCGGCGTGAGGTCTTTGAGAGGATCGTAGGGTAAGTTAGGGTTCAGGCTTGGACTGACTGCGAGTGCACCGCTTGAACCGAATAACAGCGTGTAGCCGTCTGGCATTGCCGCGGCGGTTTGTGTCGCGGCGATTTCGCCATTAGCGCCTGCTTTGTTCTCGATGACGATTGTCTGTTTGAGCTGGTCTGCAAGGCGCAGACCCAATAGACGCGCTAATTGATCGTTGGGCCCGCCCGGCGGGAATCCGACCAGCATCTTGATTGTGCGACTAGGGTATTGGCTGATGGCAGCCTGCGGGTCTGAGGCCGGCCTCGTTTGAGCTTGCGCCGCTTGTGTGAACGAGGCAAGTGACAGCAGTGTTGTTGTCGCCAGAAGACCCAGTAAAGAGGCTCTTTTCATCGCGGTAAGACGCAGTAAATGGGCTTTGTACGGCGTGGCGCCGCGCGGCTTCAAAAGTAACATCATCGAGTGTTCTCTTCGTAAGGGAGTGTTTGTATCAAAAATTATTGAAGGACAGAATCCCTTCAGTGGGATCCATGCCGTCAAGAATGCGCTTAGCGATTAAATCTTTGAGTGTTTCGGTGGCCCCGCCGCCTAACGAGCCATAGCGTGCACCGCGATACAGGCGTGACACCGGATATTCATCAGTGAAACCGTAGCCGCCATGCAGTTGCAAGGCGTCATTGGTCACGCGCAACGCCATTTCATTGCAGGTGATTTTGGCGACTGCTGCTAGGAACGGATCCGGGAACGGATTGGCTGAAGCGCAGGCGCGATACAACACGCTGCGGGCTGCTTCGATGTCGCGATACATTTCGGCGAGTTTCCAGCGCAAGCCTTGAAAATCAGTGAGCGTTTTGCCAAAGATTGGGCGGTTGCGTGTGTAGTTCACCGCTTCTTCAAAGGCACCTTCGGCCAAGCCCAATGAGATACTCGGGTTTAAGCAGCGCTGCGTATTGAAGGCGCTCATGAGTTTGCGAAAGCCGCCCTCTTTTAAAACAACGTTTTCAAGTGGCACCTCGACATTATCAAAACGCACTTCGTGCAAGTACTCGCCACCCATGGTGTGATAGCTGGCTGTCACTTCAAGGCCAGGTGTGCCGCCTTCGATCAAGACGCAACCAATACCTTCACGCCCAGGTTGATCATCGACCCGTGTGAACACGACAAACATGGCAGCTTCTTGAGCACGACTGATCAAGGTTTTGACGCCATTAACGGTTGCATGATTCATATGCAAGCGAGTGTTGGTGCGATAGCTGCTGACATCGGTGCCAGCATGAGGCTCTGTCATGCAGATCGACAAAATCGCATCGCCCGAACAGACTTTTGGCAGAATATTGTTTTTGATCGAGTCGGGTGCGTAGGTTTCGATGATGCGAGTTTGCACACCGGCTTCGCCAAGTACCGCCATGGCGGTGGGGTAGCAAACCTTAGCGATCTCTTCAAGAATCAACGCGGTTTCAAACACAGGTAAACCCAGACCGCCGTATTGTTCAGAGACTGTCATGCCCAGCACGCCAATTTGAGCGAGCTGTCTCATGTTTTCCCACGGAAACGTGCCATCCATATATTTTGCGGCCCGCGGTTTGAAATCGGTCTGCGCAAGTGCACGCACCGCTTCAACATATTGCCGTTGACTGTCACTGAGTTTGAAATCCATGCTGCTCAATCCTTGATCGGTCTATCCAAACAAATTAGAGGGGCACGGCATCAAGCCTGTAAGTGCCCAGTTTTTAGTTTAATGCGCGGCGAGCATGGCTTTAATCAAATCGTCAACGCTCGCAAAAACACGTGCTCCTGCGCTTTCGAGCGCATGTTTTTTTGCATCAAAGGTGCCCGTGTTGCCGTGCACCACAGCGCCCGCATGCCCCATTACGACTCCCTCGCGGGCACCATGCCCAGCGATCACCGCAAACGCGGGTTTGGTGCATTTGGTGTCGATTAAGGCCTGTGCGAATTCTTCTTCTTCAGAGCCGCCAATTTCGCCCACTAAAACGATTTGTTTGGTACGAGGGTCAGCATTAAAAAAAGGCAGTACTTCAGCAAACCGTGTGCCTTTACAGGCATCGCCGCCCACGCCAATCCACACACTTTGTCCAAGGCCGCACTCCACCAATCGATGATTGGTTTCGTAAGACAAGGTACCGCTTTTGGCGATGACACCTACCGAGCCTGGGTGTAAAGACACCGACGGAATAAAACCGAGTTTGGTGCGACCAGGGACGGCGACACCTGGCGTTGAGGCGCCCACCCAGCGGGCGCCAGCAGCCTGCACCATAGCGCGAGCCCGTATCGCATCGGCTACGGGCATACCCTCGGTCACCGTCACAATCAGCTTGATGCCGCCTGCAACAGCTTCACTGATGGCGGCGAGCACTTCAAAGGGTGGCACCATCGCAACGCTCGCTACGGCGCCGGTTGCCTTGACGGCCTCAGCACATGACCTGAAGACGGGCGCGCCGTCGATCTCTTTCAGATCAGCAGACTTGCTGCCAGCGGGGGCGGTGCCACCGACGATATCGGTGCCATAACCGCGCATCAACGCAGCATGCTTGCGCCCCATCCGACCGGTAATGCCTTGCACGATGGTGGGCAAGGGTGCAGTTGGGTCGAATAAAAGTGCCAAGGGATCATTGGGGAAGAGGTGGGTTGTCATGCTGCGTGCCCCCGTGCGAGTACGACGACTTGATCGACCGCTTTTTCTAAATCAGTTTCAACGACTAAGGAAGCGTTGGCGCTTGTCAGTGTCTGGATGGCTGTCTCGAGACCATTACCAATTAAGCGAATCACAATTGGGATCTTGATATCTTGTGTTTGTTCGAGCGCGATCAGAATCAGACGTGAGAGCTCTGCTAAATCAGTGACTCCAGCAAAGAAGTTCATCAAAATGACTTTAACGTTTTTACCTTCGCCAATCCAGCGAAGCACTTGAATTAAACGGGTGGGCTCGCCACGAAATTGGCCCGTGCGAATATCCACAAAATTAAACGGCTTGCAGCCACGGCGCGTTAGTTCATCGACCAGTTGCATGCTTAAGCCCGCACCGGTGGTCAGCATACCCACATCGCCATCTTCGTCGAGCCGCACAAAATCAAAACCATGATCGATTTTGAGAGAGGCTTCGGGGTAGGCATGACCGCGCTCTTTTAATATTGCGAGTAATAGCGGCTGCCGGTCGATGGCATTGTCGTCAGCAACAAGTTTTGCGTCACCGGCAATCCAGCTGCCGTCGGGTTGCACGAATAAGGGGTTGATTTCAGCCAGCGTGAGTTCGAGTTTAAATAAAGCGTCGCACAGTTGATGCGCCGCCTGGGTTAACGCCGCTTGTGCGAACTTAGGGAGTTGTTGTGCAAGTTCTTGCGCGGCAAGTTTCACTGCGTTGATTTCAAAGTTGGCTTGTTGCTGCAACATGGCACCGCTGGCCGAATGTTGCTCAACCTCAACGCCACCTTCTGCTGACATCAAAATGATGACTGTGCCTGAAGAGGGATCAAGCATCAGGCTGACGTAGCACTCTTGCCCTGAGGCGGGTTGCTCGATGCGGCACTCGTGTACGCGATGACCGCGTACGGTTGCGCCCACCAATTTGTGCATTGCCTGCTCAAGCTCGGACGCATTGTTGGCTTTCACGATGCCGCCCGCTTTGCCACGTCCACCAACGGGGATCTGTACTTTGACAAAGCAGGGGTAGCTCACCGCTGGGTGATTTGAGCGGTTGGCGAGCACGCCCACCGGGATTGCAATACCAAATTGCGCCAGTAAAACCTTGGCGTCGTGTTCAAGCAGCATCATGGTGGCTGCGGTCTCCTAGTGAGGGTTTCTATTTGTTAAGGGCGTAGTGTGCCCAATTTATCGGATTGGTTCAAACGCGGAAAACGTGGGAGTGAAGGTAAGAAC
>CAMCII010000363.1 GCA_945874505.1 Bordetella parapertussis
GCATGCCTGTTGTTTTCGATTCAAGACGGCATCTCGAAATATTTGACCTTTTTTTATTCTCCGATCTTGGTGGTTTGGATGCGGTTTGTGATCCAAGTCTGCCTGACGGCCGCGGTATTTATGCCCCGCATGGGTGTGTCGATTCTGCATACCAAGCAACTCAAGCTTCAACTCGCACGCGGTGTGTGCATGGTGATAGCGAGTGTGAGTTTTGTGATTGGTCTTTTGTACGTGCCAATCGGTGAAGCCACTGCCGTGGTGTTTTTGTCGCCCATTCTGCTCACTTGGTTCGCCGGAAAAATCCTAAAAGAGAAAATCAAGCTTGGACAATGGATTGCCGTGGGCAGCGGCTTAGTTGGCGTGATGGTGATTGTGCGACCAGGCAGTGACTTGTTTACTCCTGCAATCTTGTTGCCCTTGACGGGCGCCTTTAGTATGGCGATATTTCAGCTGCTGACGCGCCGACTATTGACGACCGATCACATCGTCTCAACAAACTTTATTACTGGTGTGTTTTGTACGATCATCATGAGTTTATTGGTATGGTATTTTTGGGAAACCCCAACGTTGCCACATTTTTTGCTGATGCTCGTAGGTGGTTCGTTTGCGACGATCGGGCACTTACTGTTGACGTATTCGTATCGGCACGGCTCGGTCGTGATGCTTGCTCCGTTTAGTTATGCACAAATCGTGTTTTCATCGATTGTGGCGTTTTTATACTTTGGTCATACCCCAGACCAGCTGACAATCGTTGGGATGGCCATCATCATTTTAAGTGGGGCTGGCCTGGTGTGGTGGCAGCGGCGCTAAACAAGCACGTTGATTTGCCTCAACATTAAAGGCAACGACCTTTCTCAAGAGGCACGAACATGTCTTGTTTGAACGCACCACCAGATTGTTTAGTCGAAGCAGCAACCGTTTAGAGAGTTAGTTGCGCTGCAGCGCTTGCCAGCAATAGCCATTAGGATGCGGCTGGGTTGTTTCAACCCGGATGCCTTCATTCCATTTCGCCATGCGTTCTGACCGCGCAAAAGAGCCGACCTTTAACTGACCAGCATTCCAGCCTGTTGCCAGATGTACGATGGCAACGTCTTCAGTCTCGCCCGAGCGAGCCGACACGATGGTGGCATAGCCAGCTTGTTGGGCGGCTTTAAGCGCAGCATAGGTTTCGGTGATCGTGCCAGCTTGGTTTGGTTTAATCAAGACAGCGTTGCAGGCTTTTTGTTGAGCAGCCTCTTGTACAAGCTTGGCATTGGTCACCAAGTAATCGTCACCCACAACTTGCACTCGGCCTGCAACGGCTTTGGTAAAGGCAATCATGCCTTTGCGATCATCTTCAGCAACGGGGTCTTCGATTGAGACGATTGGATATTTATCTAGCCACTTTAATAATTTTTCAATGAGCCCGTCAGAATCAAGTTCTTTTTTCTCAAGACCTAGGGTGTAGCGCCCACCGTGGCCAAATTCAGAGGCAGCAATGTCGAGCGCGATGCTGACATCCTGACCTGGCACGAAGCCAGCGGCCTCGATCGACATCACTAAGACATCAAGCGCCTCTTCATTGTGTGCGAACGCAGGCCACCAGCCGCCTTCGTCGGCAATGCCTTGAGATGAACCGCGCTGCTTCATCAACAGGCCAGCATGTCGGTATACCTCGGCGGTCATTTCCATGGCTTGTGCAAAGCTGCGTGCACCTGTTGCGATGACCATGAAATCTTGAATGTCTACGCGGCGATCAGCGTGTGCCCCACCACCAAAAATCTGAATCTGGGGCAAAGGGAGCTGAACGACAGTATCTTTCGCTAGATAACGCCAAAGCGGTAACCGAGCGTCGGCAGCTGCAGCATGCAAAACGGCTAACGAGGTTGCAATCAGGGCGTTGCCACCTAAGCGTGACTTGTCAGCAGTGCCGTCTAAAGCGATCAATAAGGCATCTATTTTTTCTTGCTCAGTCACAGCCATACCAAGCAGCGCCGGGGCGATTTCAGTTTCAATCCCCTGAACTGCTTGCATGACATCCAGCCCGCCAAAACGCGTGCCGCCATCGCGACGTTCGATGGCTTCACGTGTACCGCGAGAGGCCCCCGCAGGGGCAATGCCACGCCCGAGAGCGCCTGTTTCAGTGATGACATCAACCTCAACGGTGGGGCGCCCGCGCGAATCCCAAATACGTCGAGCGTGAACTTGTTTAATACGACTCATTGCTAAAACTCCTGATCCCAGCCTGTTGCGATAAGGTTCATTCTTTGAACGCTTGACTTGAATATATCTTGGTTTAGTTCATGGTGCAGACTCTTGAGCCCAGTGCACGGTGACTTGATTCATTACTTAAACTTTTGGCCTAGTGTACGGTAACTTGATTCATTGCTTAAACTCTTGGTCCCAACGTGCGCGGATGATTGAAAAAGAAACATCATCTTGCTGTAAAAATTCGATGGCGAGTGTGCGCACGATCGCGCCGCGCTCGGCAGCAAGATATTCGACCGGTGATTTGCCGTCGACGCGTGCAAGCATGAGGCCGGGCAGCAATGAGGCGATGCGGTACTCAAGCTCTGGCACGGGCTCCCAGGCCACCTCTTGCAAATAAGCACTCAAAAAATCCTGAGCGTTTTGCAGTAAAGCTGTTGCCAATCGAGGCAGATGCGCAGCTTTTAAGAAAAAATGATTCAAGCAAAACGCCACATCAAACGCTGGGTCGCCGTACCAGGCACACTCTGCATCCAATATGACTGGGCCTAAGGGACCAAGCATAATATTTTTGGGGCTCACATCGCCGTGTACCAAGACTTTAGGATTGTGTTGTGTGCGCTTGATGAGGGCTTTTAACGTTGAGCTCAACCCTGGATGCTGGCGCGCAGCCTCTTCGAGATAAGGCTCAAGTCGAATGGCATAAAACGTGTCGTCGTTGGCGAAGCGCTTGGCGATCTCTTCATTTAGCGCTGTCTGGGTATGGATACGCCCAAGTATGTTGCCTAGCTGAGCGGCGACTTTGTCTGCGACTCTTCCGGCGAGAAGCTCTGCCTTCCAGTTGAGGTATTCGGCCCCAAGGTATTGCATCACAAAGCTTTTGCTTGTTTGATCGATGCCTAGAATTTTGGGGACAGCATCAGGTGCGATGGATGCCGCTGCGTGTAGCCAAGCAATTTCAGCAAAGACACGATCAACGGGGGCCAACCACTGTTTAGCGACTTTGAGCTGCGGTAGTGCTTGTTTCAGGCAATACTGCGCTTGCTGAGTCGTGATGTGAAAGATATTAGATGACACGCCGCCTGTTAGCGCTTTGATCGTAATCGTGTCGTTGTCTTGAGCAAGGTTTAAGTGACCGAGTATTTTTTTAATGGCCTCGTGATCATTTGCTAAGTCGTTAAAAGCTGTAATGAGCGACTTGTCGGTAGAGGCCAAATTTTTATCAGCAGCCGTCAGCTCTTTACCCGAAGCGACCAGGTTTTTATTAGCAGTAGTCAGCACCTTACCTGAAGCGACCAAATTTTTATCAGCCGCAGTCATTTCTTTATCTGAGCAGCCAAATTTTTCTCAGTAGCGGATAGTTCTTTATCTGCAGCCGCCAACTGTTTATCGCGCAGGTTTTGCGCGACCTCTTTACCTTTATCAAACTCTTGTTTGAGTTTAGTGAGCTCTGCAGGGCTGACGCGTTCAATGTTGGCGTAATCGAGTTTCCATTCGTGCGATTGACTCCATCTTTGCGGGGATTGCACGGTTGTGCGCGATGAAACTGCAGACTCTAAAACCTTGAAGGCCAATTCTAGGGTTTGCCGCTGTGACATCACATCAAAGGGCTTGCCAGCCGCATTACCCAAGGGAAAATCGCTAAACATGAATCTTGGCACACCGCAGTGTTCAACAATATCCTTTGCACAGCCCATCAAGACTGTGGGGATACCATTCGCCTCAAGATGACGGGCGATCAAGCTGAGCGTTTGATGGCACACAGGGCAGTTTGGGATCAAGACCACAGCCTCGACGCCATCGGCGCGACAGCGTTTTAAAACTTCAGGGGCATCAACCTCGATCGTATGACGTTGGCTTCGGTTGGTCGGGGCGCCATAAAAGAAAGGTGCAATACTGCCAATGATCTTATCGCGAGCTAATTCACGAAGCATGGGCAAGGCAAACCAAGTATTTGAGTCTTGCATGCTGGTGTGCTTGCGATC
>CAMCII010000364.1 GCA_945874505.1 Bordetella parapertussis
GATTCACGTGTTACCGACGTTGGTATCTTTTTTCAATTCATCGAGAACTTTGTCATGACGAATTCAATCGCCGAGTCACGAAACGACTGGGATGACCTCTCTGAGTCAGGCGATGGGCGCGAGCAGCGTGGCCGTCCAAACTGGACTGATATTTTATTTTTTGTGCTCCTGGCAGTGGGCGCTGGTTATGCGCTCAAGACGTTTAGCAACTCAATGGATTATTACGAGAAAACCATTTTGGTGTTGACCGTGCCAAGTTTTGCCTGGCTGGGTTGGCTCTGGCGCCCCTTGCGCACCTTGATGTTGACAACGGCAGTCGCCACTGGCTTTGCAATCTGGCTCTACCAAGGAGAGATTGCACGTGCTGAGCAGGTCTTCTTTTTAAAGTATTTGTTTTCGTCTCAATCAGCAATATTGTGGATGTGCGCTTTGTTTGTGTTGGCGACCATTTGTTATTGGCTGGGTTTTGTTAGCCCCACATCGGCTTGGCTAGGTACAGTCCTGACATGGTCTGCTGTGTTTTTGGGTACGACAGGTATGTTAGTGCGTTGGCGCGAGAGCCATTTGCTTGGGCCCGATATTGGCCATATTCCTGTGAGTAATCTCTACGAAGTGTTTGTGTTATTTGCCCTGGTCACCGCGTTGTTTTACTTGTATTACGAACGTCGTTACGCGACACGTGCGCTAGGTGGTTTTGTTTTGCTCATCATTACCTCGGCGGTGGTATTTTTGCTGTGGTACTCCTTCACGCGTGATGCAGCGCAAATTCAGCCGTTGGTGCCTGCACTCAAGAGCTGGTGGATGAAAATCCACGTACCGGCAAACTTTATTGGTTATGGCACGTTTTCGCTCGCCGCCATGGTGGCATTTGCCTACCTGGTCAAACAACACAGCCAAACGAAGTCATGGCTGAAGCTCACGCCGCTCTTTTTACTGGGGGTGTTACTGGCTGGTGAGCCCATGGTGTTTGGTAGCAAAGAGGTGTCAGCCACCTGGATGCTCTACTTCGGTATCGGGGCCTTGATTGTTGGAACCATTTTGTTGTTTCGCCGCCCAATTGGTGAGCGCCTGCCCTCGTTTGAGGTGCTGGATGACATCATGTATCGCGCAATTGCGATTGGGTTTGCCTTTTTTACTGTGGCGACGATTTTGGGTGCCTTGTGGGCGGCAGACGCCTGGGGTGCGTATTGGCAATGGGATCCAAAAGAAACCTGGGCATTAATTGTGTGGCTGAACTACGCCGCGTGGTTGCATTTGCGCCTGATGAAGGGCCTGCGTGGCACGATGGCTGCCTATTGGGCGCTGGTCGGTTTGCTGGTGACGGGCTTCGCCTTTTTGGGGGTTAATATGTTCTTGTCGGGGCTCCACTCTTACGGTGCACTGTAAACAAATCCGCCTAAAGCGGTCTAACCGTAACACCCTCATCGTGACACCAGCCAGACCTTGGGTCGTATTAGTTGCAACCTTAACCGTTCAGTCGCTTGTCGCAATGGCGTTGATCAATCTGCCGGTCGTGACGCCCGTTGTGGCCAAAGCGATTGGTGTATCGACGAATTACTTGGGCGCTTACGTTGCCCTTGTATATTTTGCAGCAATGGTCGCTACCCTGCTCGGGGGCGCAGCCGTTAAGCGCTGGGGTGCGATCCGCTTGAGTCAGGCAGGTTTGTTATCGGCAGCGATCGGCCTGTTTTTGTGTGCGATTCCACATCCGCTTGCAATTGCGATTGGCGCTTTGTTTATTGGCGCTGGTTACGGGCCAATTACCCCAGCCAGTTCGCATCTTTTAATCAAAACGACGCCTCCCGAAAAACTGTCGTTTGTGTTTTCTGTTAAACAGACGGGTGTGCCGCTTGGGGGCATGATCGCAGGCGCTCTGGTGCCTTCGCTTGATATCGCGATTGGTTGGCAACTGGCGTTTGTCTCGTCGGGTATCGCGTGTGTGCTCTGTGCCTGGGCCGTACAACCACTGCGTGCCGGCTTGGATGATGATCGTGACCCAACCGTCAAGCCATCAATGCTGACCAGCGTCGTGCAGCCCTTGCGCTTAATCTATGAACACACAAGTTTGCGCGCGTTGTCGATGACCTCGTTTTTGTTTGCCGTTTGTCAGATGTCTTTGATGGCATACCTCGTCACGTTTTTATTTGAAGACCTTGGCTGGTCACTGGTGGCGGCAGGGGTTGCGCTGACGGCTGCGCAAGCAGGGGGCGTAATTGGGCGGATTTTATGGGGCTATGTCGCCGATCGGTGGTTGAGCCCCACGATGATGTTGATTGTGATTGCGTTGATGTTGACCTTTGGAGCAGTGGGTACCGCGCTGCTTCGCCCGGATTCCTCGCCTTGGATTTTATTTCCGGTTCTTGTGATTTTTGGTGCCTCAGCGATCGGCTGGAACGGAGTGTTTCTGGCCGAGATCGCTCGCCTTGCGCCAGCGGGCCAGGCTAGCGTTGCAACGGGGGGTACGCTGTGCATCACCTTTTTGGGCGTGGTATTGGGCCCACCGCTCTTTGGTGTCTTGGCTGGTCTGCTGAAAAGTTACGGGGCAAGTTACGGCGCCCTTGGGCTCTTTGGGCTGATCATCACAGTCATGTTAGTGCGACTACGCAACACAACACACAGCGCTACCGCTTAGGCCTCAATATGGCCTCATCCTCAAACTGATCGATAGGCCTATGAGCTTGCTCAGCGATGCACCGCAACCAGAGTTGGCTCGACAAGCGCAATGGCTGAAAGGTTGCGCAATCTTTTTATGCTCGCTGGTGGCGTTTGCCTGTCTTGACGCCTTCGCAAAAGATCTATTGGGACGTTATTCTGCACCCTTAGTCAATTGCGCTCGTTACAGCGTCATCATTGTGCTGGCGTGGTGCCTGTTGTGGATCAAACGCGTGCCCATGAGAGTGGCTCCTGCCGATCGCAAGCTGCTTGTGTATCGAGGTGCAATGCTTGGTATGGTTGGCATTTGCTTTATGCCTGCCTTGCAGTACTTACCGCTAGCGGAAGGCACAGCGCTGTATTTTGTATCGCCCTTGATCGTCGTGTTACTGGCCCCCATGGTGTTGCGTGAACATGTTGGGTTCAAACAATATATGGCAGTCGGTCTTGGCATGATCGGTATGTTGTGTATTGTGAATCCACTAGGTAATGTCACAGGCGAGCAAGGCGTTGACTCTGGCCTGTCGTTGTTTGGCAGCCTGTTGATGCTTGTGGCTGCAACGTGTTACGCCATGGTGCAACTCTTCACACGCAAGCTCGCTAACCGTGTACAAAGCGAACAAATATTTGCCTATTCAGCCCTGCTTTGCTGGCTGCTTGGCTTTGTGGTTTTGATTTTTTGGTGGCCGACAACATGGCCAAACACGCGCGACACGATTGAAATGATTTTGATGGGGATAAGTGGCGGGATTGGGCAATTTTTATTGATTTATGCGTTTAAGATCGTTCCGGCCTCGACGCTCGCACCTCTTAATTATTTTCAGCTTGTACTTGCCGTGCTCTTTGGCGAACTGTTTTTTGCGCAAATGCCTTCGTTACTATCCTTAACGGGTATGGCGTTGATCGTGGCGGCGGGTTTGTCGTTAACCCTTCCGATGTTTTTCGTATATTTTCGTGCAAAGCGTGCCTAAGCGATTGTGCGGTTTTCGCAGTTTGGGCACTACCCTTGTTGACTTTGTTTGAGGCTTAATCATGAAAACTTATTTTCATCCAAAACAAAAACTACATCATCCACGTACCTATTTGTCACGCGGCCAGATGCGCACGCCACAAGAGATCCCAGAGCGCGTCGTACAAATTTTGAAAGGGATCGCAGCGTTAGGCCTCACGGTGATAGAGCCCGAAGACCACGGCATGCAGCCTTTGCTGGCGATTCATGATGCTGGGTATTTGCAGTATCTTGAAACTGCGCACGCGATCTGGAAACAAACAGGCCCCGATTGGGGTGACGAAGTGATCTCAAATATTTTTGTGCGTTCACCCAACGCTTTGCGTGGGATTTTGGCTCAGACGGCACGCTATCTGGCAGACGGTAGCTGTCCGGTTGGCCCCGATACCTACACTTCATCGTACTGGGCAGCGCAAGCCGCGGTCTCAGCAGCCAAGGCGGTTTTGGCAGGTGATCAACAGGCGTACGCGCTCTGTCGCCCACCCGGGCATCACAC
>CAMCII010000365.1 GCA_945874505.1 Bordetella parapertussis
GGGTGGTTGAAGGCGTATTGAGTCAGGCAAGCTCTAGCCCGATCTCAGACGGTAGAGTGACCATATACTCACCGCGATTTTTACTTAATGCCCTGGTCGGTCATCGCCTGATAGACCCCTAACTTGGCGCATTCAAGCGCCGAAGGGCGAACAGTTTTTTGATTAACGGTAGGTTGACTGGCGACGGGCAACGGTTTGCGAGAATCGACATAAAAAGACAAACCTGTTTCTAGCCCATCGATTGCGTTCAATAAGGCCTCATCTTCGTCCGCACCGAAAGTTATTGCTTCTGGTACATCGACAAACGTGACCAGCACTGTTCCGTCGTCTGGAGTTAAAGTTACTGGATAGTCAAACATCATCTTCTCCTTTACTTTACAAGCCAAGCTGTCGTTTTATGGCTGCTTTCAGTCCCTTACAAAGTAATGTGGGTTTCAATCAGCCATTTTTGAATTAGCGCCGCCACCGCATCTGAGTTGCGATCCATCATCGGCATATGGCTGTTGCCCTGAATCCCAGCGGCGGGCAAGTTCAATAGATCAGCGCGGGCTTCATGCTTTAACAGCTGAGCACGAAAGTGTTCTTGTTGCTGATAGATTTTTGCCCAAAAAGGCACGGCGTTAACGTAATCTCCCCACACCCAAAGCGTCGGAATATGTTTGAACGCGCTGAGGTCGGTGAGTGCCGGATCGGGCGAGCCGTGTGGCTCAACCAACACCAAGGCTTTAACGTTATCTGGATTATTCAAAGCGGCTTGAAGGCCGAAGGTACCGCTTTGACTGTGCACCACGATCACGCAAGGCCCCATCTTTTGCACATAGGCATCGTAGGCTTTTTGCGTGACGGCATCGTTCGTGAGCCAGCGCGGTACTGCTTGTTTGGCGAGTTGGTCAAAGGCCTCGGTCGGAAATTCAGTTTGAGGATAAGCGAGGCGCTGAGCAGGGTTAGGGTGATAGATGGGGCCGACGCGAAAAAGCTCCCAAGCCTCTTTTTTGGTTCGAAACACGGGTTCTGTTTTAAAAATCTCTGGGTAACGCGCCCAAGAGGCACGACCACGCTCGACAGCGTCGCTCACATAGGTATCCCAGCCCGCACGCAAAAAATACATCTGCCAACCGGGGGCACCATCGGGCTTTGTTTCGTAGGTCACGCCAGTCAGACCACCACCGTGCCAAAGCAAAAGAGGTAGTTTAGTTTTTGGTTGTGCGAGCTTGACGAACTGAACATACATTTGTTCGACTTCGACCTCACCGTTGGGGTCAACGATCAGCGGTAAGCCTTTGGTGCTAAATGCCATCTCTCTGGGTGGTAACCCTGCTAAGGCGACTTGTCGTCCACCAAGGTGAAAGCTACCGATCTCTTTGATCGCGATTGCGGGTGGAGTATGTTGGGGTGGTGCAACCATATACTCACCGGGCTGTTTGGGGCTGGCCTCCGGGAGCTTCAAGTTGTTAATCATGTAAGCCGCGAATACTTCGCCCATCGCGTCGCTTGCTTGTAATAATGCGTCTTCAATCGACTCGCCCTGAGTGATCAACTGCGGCAAATCTCGGCACGTGACAACATAGCCACCGCTTGGTTCTTTTTTTAGAAGAACGGCATATTCAAAGTGTTTCATATGCTTACCTCATAACTCGTTTTGCAATGACATCACACAATAGGTCTGCAAGTACAGCCAATTTTTGTAACAAGTTACTAAATGTAAATCAGCTTGACTCTCATCGATCGGCTAGTTTTTTTCGTGCGTTGAACTGCGAGGTTTAGAGGGCAGTTCGTGGAAACTTTTTATGCTTTGAAGCCCCAACGACCAATGTACAGCGATAGAGCGTTGATGGCCGAGTAGAGCACAAAGCCAATCGCCACGATCACGAACATCGCTGGGGGTTCGGTTTTCAGCCAATAGACAGCCACCCAACCCGCCACGGCGACAAACACTACCCGTGTGGTGCTGCCGATTAGTACCCAGCCTAATTTACCTGAGCCTTGTGAGGCAAAAAATAACACTAGGCCCACGCCAAAAAAGCCGTAACAAGGCCCGACGCTGTTGAGATAAGCGCTACCAAAGGCGATGATTTCTGGGTCGGCAGTAAACCATTGCATCCATAAAAGCGGAAACACCCCAACGGTGATGCCGATCGTACCGGTGATGACTGCGACCAAGGCGGCACCTGTCCAGGTTGCGCGAATGGCGCGATTAGGATTGCCTGCGCCGATATTGGTGGCCGCCATGGTGGTCAACACTGTGCCAATGCCAAACACGATGGGGATCAGGATGAATTCGAGTCTTGCCGCAATTCCAAAACCTGCGAGTGCGCTGACACCATAGGTGCCAACGTAGGCGGTTCCAATCAAGATTGAACTGTTGCTCAGCAGAGGGCTTAGCGTACCTGGCAGGCCGATGCGTAAAATCGTTCGAAACAGTGTTGATGACCAAGCACCGTTAAACCGCAATCTGACCGTAGCTTGCGGTCTTAGCAAGTAAATCAGCATCACGCTTGTTGCCAAGACGTTAACGGCGACCGTACTTGCGGCGGCACCTGCGATGCCTAGTCCGTTAAACGAGCCCCAGCCAAAAACAAGCAAGGGGCATAAGCCAGCATGTAAGACTGCTGTTCCAATCAGCATGAACGACGGGATCGACATATTGCCTGAGCCGCGCACGATTGCTGAGAGAGTGTTGGTTAACCAAACCGTGAACCCGCCTGCAAACAATACTGTCGAGTAAGTGAGCGCGACTTGCAGGTTTTCACCACTGCCGCCTAGCAAGGTGTAAATAGACCGACCAAAGCCCAGCACAAGTAACGAAAAAATCACTGACATGATTAGTGCGGTGGCAATTGCATGTTGCGCAAGCCGTTCTGCCAAGGCGCGATCGCCTGAGCCGAGAGCGCGGGCAACGACCGAATTGATTGAACCGCCTAGTGCGCCGTTAGACATTTGTTGCATCAGCATGGCAATTGGAAACACTAACGCTGCACCCGCTAATGCCTGCGTGCCGAGCAAGCCAATGATGTAGCCGTCGTAGGCGATGATGCCAGTTGAGGCAAACAAGCCCATAATGTTAGGGGTTGCCAGTCGTAAGATGGTCGATAAAAGAGGCCCGGTTAACAGGGCCTCAGTGCGTGCCGATCTGCCGCTTGGCGCTGGTGCAGCAGGCGCGCTCAATTAATCTTCTTTGCGCAGGTGCGGAAACAAAATCACATCACGAATGCTTGGGCTATCGGTTAACAGCATGACCAGGCGATCAATGCCGATGCCGCAACCCCCAGCAGGTGGCATGCCGTATTCAAGAGCACGAATGTAATCCGCGTCATAAAACATCGCCTCTTCGTCACCGGCGTCTTTGGCCAAAACCTGCGCATGAAAACGCGCGGCCTGATCTTCTGGGTCGTTTAGCTCAGAGAAACCATTGGCGATTTCGCGGCCGGTAATGAATAATTCATAGCGTTCAGTGATGCCGGGGCGGGTATCGGATTCGCGCGCGAGTGGCGAGACCTCGATGGGGTAGTCGATGATATAGGTGGGGTGCCACAACTGTGACTCGGCAGTCTCTTCAAAGAGTGCGAGTTGCAGGGCGCCTAGGCCCGCACGTGCCAGATTGGGCGCATTGACATCAACGCCACGCTTTTTAAGTTCAGTGCGCACAAATTCAATATCCGCTAACTGGGCTTCATTAAATTGTGGCACGTGCGCCAAGATGGCCTGCACAATCGTTAAACGATGAAAGGGTTGTGCTAAGTCGAGCTCGCGACCTTGGTAGGTGAGGGTAGCGGTGCCGCAGGCGCTAATCGCTGCTGCACGAATAATCTGCTCTGTAAAATCCATCAGCCATTGATAGTCGGTGTAGGCTGCGTAAAACTCCATCATGGTGAACTCAGGGTTGTGGCGCGGGCTCACACCTTCGTTTCTGAAGTTGCGGTTGATCTCAAACACGCGTTCAAAGCCGCCCACCACCAAACGTTTTAAATACAACTCGGGTGCGATACGCAAAAACATTTCCATATCAAGCGCATTGTGATGGGTAATAAAAGGCTTGGCCGCTGCACCACCGGGTATCGTGTGCAACATTGGGGTTTCAACCTCTAGAAACCCCGCGTCAACCATGACTTGGCGCACGGCACTAATCGCTTTGCTGCGCGCAGCAAAGGTTTGGCG
>CAMCII010000366.1 GCA_945874505.1 Bordetella parapertussis
ACAAACCTCCATGATTAAGCCCATGTGATGCTCAA
This sequence comes from Bordetella parapertussis, assembly GCA_945874505.1. Lineage (GTDB taxonomy): Bacteria > Pseudomonadota > Gammaproteobacteria > Burkholderiales > Burkholderiaceae_B > Zwartia > Zwartia parapertussis_J. The sequence continues at coordinate 36 of CAMCII010000366.1, forward strand.
TCACTAAAACAGCCACGCCTCGGTCACGGATTCGCAAGATGATCTCCGACAACTCAGCGCGTTCTTTGGCAACCATCCCCGCAGCAGGCTCATCCAGCAGCAAGACCCGCGGCTCCGTTGCAAGAGCCGTCGCCACCATTAACAAACGTTGCTGTGCTGACGAAATCGCTGAAGCGGGCGCATGCGCAACGCCTAGCAACCCCATAAACTCAAGCAAGTCTGCTGCACGCTCTCGTTGGGCCGCGTCTTCTCGGCGATAGGGTTTCGTGCGAAAAATTGCTTGCGCCGCTTTGGTGTCGAAGCGAGTGTGTGCCCCTAACAGCACCTGTTCTAGCAAGCTAAATTCTGGAAAAAGACTCGTCGTTTGAAAGGTTCGGGCCAGGCCCAGGGCCACACGGACACCGATCGTTGCATTCGAAATATCGTGGCCACCCAATAAGATCTGCCCACGTGTCGCGCGCATCGTGCCCGAAATCAAATTCACGCTGGTTGATTTGCCCGAACCATTCGGGCCGATTAGCCCAACAATTTCACCCGCAGCGATCTCAAGCGACAAGCCCTTGACAGCTTGAACACCACCAAAATTTTTATCGAGCTCACGTACAACGAGCAAAGGCTCAGTCATACATCACACTCTTGGACTTTATTGCACCGATCAACCCGCATACACATCTTTGTTTCATTTCAGACAAGACTCGCCCTCAACATTGAGGACGACGCACGATTCAGTCGTAACGAGAGTGATATTAGACCGATCGTCTATAAAATCGATTGGTATTTACCCTAAATGAATGTCTTTTACAAAAAAGTGTTATACATCAATCGAATAGAATATCTATTCGTGTGATTTTTTATCTTTTTGTTTACTTTTTAAATATTAGTTAATCAACATTTATGGGTACCCTCCACGCCATCGCACCACCTGACGGCGCTCGCAAAGACAATGCGTCAGACGCAGATATGCAGTTCAAGCACACCCGTTCGCTGGCGGCCAAGCAACGCGGCGATACCCGCTCGGCAATCATCTGGTGCGGCACCGAATTGCTGACAGAGCGCGGCTTTCAAATTACTGGCATCGACGAAATTTTGTCTATTGTGGGCGTACCGAAAGGCTCTGTTTATTATTACTTCAAGAGCAAACGCGAATTCGGTGTTGCGGTCGTTGATAACTACGTCGAGTTTTATGCGCAGAAGATGTCTCTGCTTTTTGACAACCCCGAACGTACACCCTTGCAACGCTTACAAGATTTTGTCGACGACGGCAAGGTCGGGATGACGAAATATGATTTCAAGCGTGGCTGCCTGATCGGCAATATGGGGCAAGAGCTTGCAGCGCTAAACGACGAATTCAGAGAGCGGCTTGAGCAAGTGATGCAAACGTGGGAAGCTCGCGTCACAGCCTTATTTCAACTCGCCCGCGAAAATGGTGACATCGCAAAAAGTCACGATCCTGAAAGCCTGTCGCAATTTTTTTGGATCGGTTGGGAGGGTGCGATTTTGCGCTCAAAATTAACCCGCAGCGTTGCACCACTTGATCGCTTTGCACAAATATTTTTTGATAAAGTATTGAGGCCTTAAAATACAACAAACTCTCGGTTGCAAGAGTACCCGTCGCTCCTGCGCTTTACGTGCTATTTATTTTTTCTTTGCTCGATGAGAATTTTTCGGATCTCCCGATGAATAGAGTCGCCTCAACGTTCAGTAGTGCCCTCTACTCGGCGTATCTTGCTAAACTCCTTACATGACACAAGACGTTCGCTGGAAACAACGCTTTAGCAATTTTCTTCGGGCGTTTCAAACGCTCACCGAAGCGATCGAGCTATCCCAAACTAGAGCCCTATCGCCGCTCGAACAACAAGGTCTCATCCAAGGCTTCGAGTTCACGCACGAACTCGCCTGGAACGTTCTTAAAGATTATCTCACCTACCAGGGTATTGCTGGTTTAGTGGGTTCGCGTGATGCCAGTCGCTCAGCCTTTAAAAATGCTTTGATAGAAGACGGCGAGGTCTGGATGAAAATGATTGAAGCGCGCAATCAAACTTCTCATACCTACAACATTGGTACCGCCCAAGCGATCGTTCATAGCATTTGCCAATCGTTCTATCCAGCATTTCTAGTCTTCGCAGAAAAATTCAAAGCACTCGCCAAATAGCGTATGTCAAAAAAATGAATACGGGTCTAAGCCCTAAAACGATTCATGCGCTTGAAAGCGTCTTTAAAAAATTCAACGCCATCGACAAAGTCGTGCTCTATGGTTCACGCGCCTTGGGCACGCACAAACCGGGGTCAGATATCGATCTTGCACTTTTTGGCAACAACGTTACGCCGGATTTAATTGCAAGTATCGCCATTCTCATAGATGATTTACTTTTACCGTATACGTTTGATCTCACGGCCTATGCATTGATCGACAACGATGCTTTGCGTGAACATATTGATCGTTTAGGAATCGAGCTTTTTTGATAATTGATATCTTCCCCGCTCTTAAGGTCGAGGCTTGCCGCGCCACCCGGTAAAATTATTCTTGGCATGTGACATCTCGGGCGCTAACATTTCGGATATTATTTGATGGACTAAAAATCTGCTGTCACGCTCTGGCGCTCTGGCGCAAAAGTTCCAGCCCCCACCGCCCAGCGGCTCGGCTCACTGTTTGATAAATCGACGACTTATGAAACTCAACTTCAAAAAAACTCTTCTCGCTGCCTCAATCGCTAGCACTCTTTTTGCCGGCCAGGCACTCGCCGCTGATCCACCAAACATTCTGATCATTTGGGGTGACGATATTGGCCAATTCAACATCAGCGCGTATAACAACGGCATGATGGGCTACAAAACACCTAACATCGATCGCATCGGTAAAGAGGGTGCGCTGTTCACCGACTGGTATGGCCAGCAAAGCAGCACAGCTGGTCGGGCGGCGTTTATTACTGGGCAGTCACCTATTCGCACGGGTTTGACCAAGGTTGGTTTACCAGGTATGCCCGAGGGCATGAAAAAAGAAGATCCAACCTTAGCTACGCTGCTAAAAGCGAAAGGTTATAAAACAGGTCAGTTCGGTAAAAACCACTTGGGCGACCGTGATGACATGCTACCCACGGCGCACGGCTTTGACGAGTTTTTTGGCAATCTGTATCACCTCAATGCCGAAGAAGAACCCGAAAACCCTGATTACCCAAAAAACCCAGAGTTTAAAAAGAAATTTGGTCCGCGCGGCGTCATCCACAGCTTTGCGGGCGGCAAGATCACTGACACTGGTCCACTCACCCGCAAGCGCATGGAAACCATCGACGACGAAGTGATGGTCAAAACGCTTGATTTTATGGATCGAGCTAAGCAAGAGAAAAAACCTTTCTTTATCTGGTGGAACTCAACCCGGATGCATATCTTTACGCATCTCAAAGCGGCTTCTCAGGGCAAAACCGGTTTGGGCGTGTATGCGGATGGAATGGTCGAACACGATGGGCACGTAGGCCAGTTGCTGGCAAAACTCAAAGCGCTTGGTCTGGACGAAAACACCATCATTATGTACTCGACCGACAACGGCGCCGAAACCTTTACCTGGCCCGATGGCGGCACCACCATGTTTAGGGGCGAAAAGAACACCAACTGGGAGGGCGGCTATCGCGTACCGACCATGATCAAGTGGCCTGGCGTGATCAAACCTGGCACCATCAATAACGACATCGCGTCACACGAAGATATGCTCACCACCCTCGTGGCGGCCGCGGGCGACAAAACAGCCAAGGCCGATCTCAAAGTGGGTCGCAAGATCGGCGACACGACCTACAAGGTGCACCTCGATGGCTATGACCTTGGGCCTGCACTCAAGGGCGAAGCTGCCTGGCCACGCAAAGAGTTTATTTACTGGACAGACGACGGCAGTGTGGCGGCCTTGCGGTACGACAACTGGAAAGTCACCTTCTTGAAACAAGAGGCTGAAGGCTTGAAAGTATGGCAACAACCCTTCACTCAACTACGCGCACCTAGCCTGACCAACCTGCGTATGGATCCGTTTGAGCGTGCCGAGCAAGAACATGCCATGGGCTATCAGCGCTGGTATTTGGATCGCATGTTTGCAATTGCGCCGGCCGCAGCTTACGTGGGCCAGTGGCTGCA
>CAMCII010000367.1 GCA_945874505.1 Bordetella parapertussis
GGCGGCGCTCAGTCGTTGAGCAGCGTCAATATTCGCGGTACCAATAGCAATCAGTCGTTGATTCTGATTGACGGCCTGCGCATCAATAACGCGACCTCGGGCGACGCCCCCCTGAATGCCATCCCACTGAGCAGCATCGAACGTGTTGAAATCGTACGCGGCACTGCAAGCAGCCTGTACGGTGCCGATGCGATCGGTGGTGTGATCAACGTCATCACGCGAGGCGATCAAGACCGGCCGTTTTCGGCTTACGCCAACGCTGGGGTTGGCAGTTACGCCACCACGCAATATGACGCAGGCTTTTCGGGGGCCAAAGATGGCTGGGTGTACAGCTTGTTTGGCGGCTACGGGCAAAGCGCTGGCACCAACGCGACTCGACCAGCCAATTACTCGTATAACCCCGACAAAGACTCGTACTACCGAAGTAACGTCGGTGGCACCTTGGGCTACACCTGGAAAGCGGGTCAAACGGTCACCTTTCAAAGCTATCAATCCAGCGTCAACGGCGGCTACGATGCCGGCAAGCCATTCTTCAACGACCGCGGCATTCAAACGGTCAGCACCAATATGCTGACGAGCAGAAACCGGGTGTCTGACTTTTGGACCAGCACACTGCGTGCTGGCTTCACCAACGAGCGCTATCAGACGGTGAACGCGGCGGCTGACCTCGTACCCACGAACCCGCTAGATGGCAAGCAACATTTTGCGACACAGCAAGGACAATACTTGTGGCAAAACGACCTGAAATTTTCACCCACTCAAATCGTATCGCTTGGCTATGAAAGGCTTGAGCAAAACGTCGACGGCACGCTATCAAATGGCGGCTACCCACAAGCCTCGTATGTGAACTATCAACAAACCTCAAGGTATACCAATTCGCTTTTCGGTATTTATCGAGGTACCTGGGGCCCACAGTCGGTGCAGGCGAGCGTGCGCAATGACAACAATTCGCAGTACGGTAACTTTGTGACAGGCAGTCTGGTGTACGGGCTGTCGCTGACACCGCAGTGGCGAGCCACAGTGGGTGCCAACACGGGCTTTCGCGCACCAAATTTCAATGAGCTCTACTGGCCCGTCACGCCTTTCTATGCAGGTAATCCGTTATTGCAACCCGAGAAATCACGCAATATCGAGATGGGATTAAAATACTCAACTGAAAAGACGCAATTAAGTTTGGTCGCGTATCGTAACGAGATCACGAACTTGATCTTGACTCAGCCGGTGGTACCTGGCGATATTTACTCACCCTACGCGCCGATCAATGTCGGACAGGCGCTGATTCAAGGCGTCAGTCTGTTTGGTTCGCATCGCTTCAACAGCGATACGCAAGTGCGAGGCAGCCTGAACTGGCTTGACCCACGCAACGCCGAGACCGGAGCCTTATTGCCCCAACGGGCGCAGCAAGTTGCGAAACTTGCGTTAGATCAAGCCTTGTGGCGTGCCCGCTTAACTGCCGAATGGTATGTCAGCAGCGAGCGCAAAGACACCATGTCAGGCGGCAGTCTGGGCGGCTATAGTTTACTTAACCTGCAGGGCAGCTACCCACTACCCTCAGGCGCTGAAGTGCAAGTGCGCTGGAACAACGTCTTTGGCAAACAGTACACACTGATACAGGGCTACAACACCTTGGGCTCGAATGTATTTGTCAACTTGGCGTGGCGGATGTAGCATCAGCCATCGAGTATTTTTGAGCAAACTGTGTGATACGCGCTTTTTTTTGTCGGGCTAGCTTTTTAGCGTGCTGTGTCTTGACGTTCGCAGCGAGTGCGACTGAAATCGAGGTCATCGATGACAGTGGTCGAGCGGTGCTACTCAAAGGGCCAGCCCGTCGTGTCATCTCGCTGTCGCCTCACACCACTGAGTTAATTTTTGCCGCCGGTGGCGGCGATAAACTGGTTGCGACAACTGACGGTAGTAATTTTCCGCCCCAGGCTCTTAGCCTACCGAAGCTTGGTGATCAACGCGCCCCAGATCCGGCTCGTATTGCGGCCTACAAGCCAGATTTAATGTTTGGCTGGCTGACCAGTGAACTTGACTCGCTCAAAGCACTGAACATCCCCATATTTATCAGCACGCCTACCTCGCTCATTGAAATCGCAGACAGCGTCGAAACCTTTGGTGTCCTGCTTGGTACCGCCCCAGTCGCGCAGGCGCGCGCGCAGGCCTTACGCCAGAAGTTAGACGCCTTGGCCCGAGCGGCTGCCGGCAAGCGTGTCGTGCGGGTCTTGCTGCAGGCTGGCACCGAACCCGAGGGGGCCTTGACCCGCGAGCATCTCTTATCCGACGTCATCACCCTGTGTGGCGGCAGCAATATCATCAGCGAAGACGGCGTGGGGGCACCAAAACTCACCCTTGCGCAGCTAGCCGCTCGAGCGCCTGAATTAGTGCTGATCGCGCGCACAGGCACAGGGACTGCGCCGGTCGTCGATAGCGCCGGTGTCAATCACTGGCAGACCGCAGGCCTGCCAGCGGCGCGGCTAGGTCGCGTGTTCATGGTGGATGCAGATGCCGTGTTTCGGTCTGGCCCACGCTTAATCGAAGCGGCTGAGCCCATTTGTGAACTGATCGAGCAGCGTCGCAAATAGCGCTGCACACGCGCGGCTCCACCCTCTTGCTCAAGCACGTTAAACTGTACCGATCGCGACCGGGTTACCACCAGTCACCACGCCTTGACTTACTGAAAAAACATGAAAACAGACTCGTCTGATCCTTTGGTGATTGCCGGTACCGCCTACCATTCGCGCCTGCTTGTGGGCACCGGAAAATACAAAGATTTTGCGCAGACACGCGAGGCAATTGATGCCAGCGGTGCGCAGATTATTACCGTCGCCATTCGTCGCACCAATATCGGCCAAACAGCTGGCGAGCCTAGCTTGCTTGAGTATTTGCCCCCTAGCCAATTTACCCTGCTGCCCAACACTGCTGGCTGCTATTCGGCCGACGAGGCCGTACGCACCCTCAGGTTGGCGCGTGAACTCTTGGATGGGCACACCTTAGTCAAACTAGAGGTACTCGGCGACCCGCACACCTTGTTTCCGAATATGCCTGAAACACTCGCTGCGGCTAAGACCTTGGTGGCTGACGGGTTTCACGTGATGGTCTATTGCACCGACGACCCGATCCAATGCCGCATGCTCGAAGACATCGGTTGCGTCGCAGTCATGCCATTAGCCTCACTGATTGGTTCGGGGATGGGGATCCTAAATCCCTGGAACCTGCGCTTGATTATTGATCAGGCAAAAGTTCCTGTTTTGGTCGATGCGGGCGTCGGCACGGCCTCAGACGCAGCCATTGCCATGGAGCTTGGCTGCGATGGCGTGCTAATGAACACCGCAATTGCTGGTGCGCAACGCCCGGTGCTCATGGCAAGCGCCATGAAGAAAGCCGTTGAGGCGGGTCGTGAGGCATTTCTGGCCGGACGCGTTCCACGCAAAACCTACCAGGCGGCACCAAGCTCACCCACCACAGGTCTCATCGCGCCCCTTGCCTCGAACACCAAGACATGAGCGACGAAGCTGCCGCACGCGTCATTCCCAACACCCTGACCATCGCTGGCATGGATCCCTCGGGAGGCGCAGGCATTTTGGCCGACATCAAGGCGATGAGCGCCTTAGGTGCCTATGGCTGCGCTGTGGTAGCGGCCCTGACCGCGCAAAATACTCAGGCAGTCACCGAGATCGCGCCTGTCAATCCGCAGTTTGTGCGGGCGCAAATTGACACCCTGTTTGCCGATGTTGAGATCCATGCCGTCAAACTCGGGATGCTGGGACAAACTGGCATCATTGAAGTCGTTGCAGACCGCCTCGGTCACTTCTTGCCAGCCCATCTTGTTCTAGATCCCGTCATGGTCTCAAAGAGTGGCGATTTACTGCTCGAGCAAAAGGCGATTGGCGCCCTACGTGAGCAATTACTGCCGTTGGCCACCTTGATTACCCCAAATTTGCCCGAAGCCGGGGTCTTGCTTGAGATGCGTTCGGTCGAGACCGTGCGCGAGATGCGACGGGTGGCCGAACGCTTGCGCAACCTGATGACCCACGGCGGGCATCGCTGGGTACTCGTGAAAGGTGGGCACTTGCCCGGTAACGACACGATTGACGTGCTGCACGATGGCGACAAAATGATCGAGTTGCCGGGGCACCGGATCCC
>CAMCII010000368.1 GCA_945874505.1 Bordetella parapertussis
AGATTTTTTTGTTTTGAGACGCGTCAGAAAAGATTGCTGTTTCGGCTCGATCATATGCTGATACAAGTAGGCCGGATCTGCATTCGACACTACCACGTCAGCCGCAAGCGTTTTGCCACCTTCGAGCACGACCCCTCTGACGGTATCCGCCTCAATGAGCAAGCGCTCAACGGTTTGATTCAGCCGAATCTTGATCCCTTGGCGCTGCATCAGCTGTTCTAACGCTGACACGATTGCTTGCGTACCGCCCATCGCAAACTGCACGCCATAGGCGCGTTCAAGATAGTGAATCAAACAGTAAATACTGGTGGTATCAAAAGGATTACCACCCACCAATAACGGCTGTATTGAAAAAGCTTGTCGAAGTTTGTCGTTTTTAAGATAGTGCGACACCAGTTGCCAAACCGTTTTATAGCTTTGTAGCCCGATTAGTCTGGGGATCTGCTTCACCATAAACCAGAAACTGCTGAAGGGTTGAGCGGACAACTCACTGAACCCGACCTTAAAGATTCGCTTTGAGTGCGCCAGTAACTGCAGGTACCTGTCACAATCAGCGGGTTCGATGCGTCGAATCTCAGCCAGTGTGTCTTCTAGCGTTCCGCCGTAATCGAAGTGATCGCCGTCGGCAAAATAGAAGCGGTACCAAGGCTTAAGTGGCACAAGGGTAATGTGATCGGCTAGCGTCTCGCCAAATAGGGCGAACAACTCTTCAAACAAAAACGAAGCTGTAATGACTGTAGGGCCAGCATCATGGCGAAACCCATTACGCTCAAAGGCCTGCGCACGCCCGCCGAGCTGCGGGCAACGATCAATCAGGGTGACTTCATAGCCCTTGGCCCTAAACCGCAAAGCGCTAGCGATGCCGCCAAACCCGCCGCCGATGATCAAAGCATGCATAGATTGCGCTCGTTAATAAGAAAACTGATTCAACAGACCACGAATATTCTGTGAGCATTCACTCAACATTGCGCCAGACTGAGAGGGTAACTGCGTCAGAGCCGCCTCGGCTCTGAGCAGGTATTCGGTAGCCATGTCCTGGGCTAAACGCTTTGAATCGAAGGCAGTGTCTAACCCTTCGTCCATCAACTCAAACACTGAGACAATGTTCAGCGCGTCGCGGTCTTTGACTGAACCGTTTGTTTGACGCTGATCCGCGACGATATCTAGCAGATCATCATAGATTTGAAAGCCAACAGCAAAATCCTTGCAAGCTTGTTCGGTGCAAAGGATGGCATTGTTTTGGCCACTGAGCAAAAATATAAGCTCCAAGGGCAGACTCAATAAAGCGCCTGATTTCGCTCTGACAATGGCAATGTAAGTTTCTAGCTTCATCTGCTCAGGCGTGATCGATAAATCGGCGCACTGACCAAAAATCGCTTCGCTAGAACGGTGGTGCATCGCCTGGTACATTTTTGCTAGAGCACCTGCTTTGCTGACATTTGCCAGCGCGGCATAAGACGCCGATAAAAAAAGATCGCCACAACAAATCGCAATATCACTACCAAACTTACTCCAGACCGCTTGGTGCCCGCGGCGAAACTCATCCCGGTCTTGAAGGTCATCATGTATTAAGGATGCATTATGCAAAAGCTCAACGACTGTCGCAACGATGATGCAGTCGCCTTCTTTCAGGCCTACCGCTTTGCCAGCGCTCAGGGCCAATCGCGCACGCAGGCGCTGCCCTCCTGACTGCAAATGATGCGATACAGCCTCTTGGATTCTGGTCGAGTCTGAAACGGATGTTTGCGGTGCACTTTGCAACGAGGCGCGCATGCACATTTCGACTTGTTTTAGCAAAACCGTTGGTTCGCTAACCAAATAACGCGGGTCTATCTGATTTGCTGAAAGAGCCGTACCCATCCCCATTTGAGCTCCATCAAACTTTTTATACAATTTTTCTAAAAAATCCCCGGCCGTAGCCGGGAATTTTCTTCAAGCAACCGCAACAATCTTAGTGCTTTGACGCTTCAGATTCAGTCACTGCAACTTTCCAGATGATCAGACCGAAGGCAATCTTGTTCAACACATCAGCCAAGTTATAGATGATGTTTAGTGCTGCTGCGCTGTCGGCTGGGCTGCTGCCAGTCAAGTAACCGAAGAAATAACCGATTGGGTAAATTGCCCAACCAATGGTCACGATCCAACGCATCAAACTAAACGCAGATTGCACTGATGGTGGAGCACTTGCTGCATTAATCTTACTGGCTTCGCCAGCGAAGATTTCATACAGGATGTAGAACCAACCGATCATACCAACGATGAACGCTGGCCAGACAGGTACATAACCTGCTTCGCCAACATAACCGCCAACTAACATGACCAGAGTACCGATCATCAAACGCCAGAACACACCACCTGGTACTTTGGCGATCGCGGCCAAAATCAGATAAAACTCGATCATTAACAACGGCACAGTAATCAACCAGTCGATATAACGAAAGACCGTTGGTGTTGAGCCCGTTGCAACCCACACGTCGCGCATGTAAAAGTAATGCACAGCGGCGATTAAGGTCACTAAACCAGACACGGTCAGTGAGGTTTTCCATTTAGCAGAGACACGGTCTCTTTCTAAAAAGAAAAACGCAGTAGACGCGATCAACGCCATCGAGATCAGCCAGAACGAAATACCAACAAAGTCATCTTGCTTGAGCACTGAAGAAGAGGCCCAAGCCGGGGTGCTCGACAACGCTAACAACACACTACTACCGAGGGCGGCTTTCCCCCGAGACCAGATCGAATTTAATTTCATGATGTCCCTTTCGATTAAATTTCTTCATAGCGAAAAATATCGCAGTTTGAAAGTACACCCAGTAGACCAAGCTGTACAACATATTTACGGCAATAACCCTACTGTGTATTAACGATGCAACAACGACTTCACTAACTTAAAGTTAGGTTTGTGTGCGTAGATATCCATTCGTAAAAAAATCAGTGCCGGCCTAAGCCCTTGGGCTTATTTAACTTTTCAAAATAACGTCGCGCGGCTATATGCCAAGCTGCCTTGTCAAACAGCAAACAATTGCCTAGAATAAAAATCGTATAATATTTATACAAAAAGAACTAAACAAGATTTATTTAATAACTAAACAAGATTTACACCAAAACCGCTGCGTTACGTGAAAATCTTTGCTGAGCATTTTTTTTTAGCCGCGACTGTCACCATCGAATAATCCCTATGCTTCTTACGACCTTACTGTCTGACCAAATCGCTGAATCGTTACGTGACTCAATCCTTGATGGCACTTTAGCCGCCGGTACAAAACTGGCCGAAGAAGAAATCGCCACCCGTTTGGGGGTTAGTCGAGTCCCGCTGCGCGAAGCGTTTCGTGTGTTGGCTGGTGAGGGGCTTGTCACGATCGAGCCTCATCGCGGCGTGCGCGTGTGCCAATGCTCGGATGCTGAATTACTTGAGCTTTTTGAAGTGCGGGCTATGTTTGAAGCACATGCAGCTGCGATTTTGGCAACCACACGCCCAGTCGCCACACTTCAAGAACTCGATACGATGATCAGTCACATGAAGCTGGCGCTCAAACAATCTGCGACGCAAGATTATCTAGCGTTGGCCGAGCGCTTTCACGACACATTAGTTGCGCAGTGTGGCAACCGACTACTGAAAAAACTTTACGATCAGATCCGTCTCAATATCCGACGTTATCAATCTGTGATGGCTCAGCTTCCAGGCTCACCCAAACAGTCAATCAAAGAGCACGAACAAATCGTCGCTGCGATTCGGGCAGGCGACTCAGACACGGCCTCAGCGCAGGCTTCAGCGCACATCACTGCGCTGGTGAACCGTTTTGAAGAGCATCGCCAAAAAATATCTCAAACAAAAAAAATTATTAAGCTGTGAGTCAGACCGCACACAAACAAATAGAAAGCCTGCAGATCAATACAAATCGACAACGTACAACCAAACAGCAGATACACAACTCAAACGCACACTCTTAAAGACAAAGCGCCACTTTTATGACAAACACGCCAAACACCAACGCTTTACCACTTGCCGGGTTGAAGGTTCTTGATTTAACACGCGCCTTGGCAGGCCCCTTTAGCGCGATGATTCTGGCCGACCTAGGTGCCGATGTCATCAAAATAGAACCCACGCCAAACGGCGAGATGGTGCGAGGCT
>CAMCII010000369.1 GCA_945874505.1 Bordetella parapertussis
GCGGCTTCATGATGCACACCTTTGACATCAGTGCTCGCCGCCGCACGCGTAGAGGCTGACTCAAGCTCTTCACCTTTTTTTGACAGCGACAGGCGCTGGGCGACACCGAAGCGATGTTGTTCATCAACAATCACCAAGCCCAAGTCGCAAAATTCAACCGTGTCTTGAATCAACGCTTGGGTACCAACGACTAAGCGCGCCCGCCCGCTTGAAATCGCCTCGTTTGCGATTTTACGTGCCTTGGGTGTGATGCTACCGGTCAACCAGCACACCATAATCCCAAGCGGTTCGCACCACACTTTTAATTTTTGAAAATGCTGTTCGGCCAAAATTTCGGTTGGTGCCATGAGGGCGACCTGCGCGCCGGCATCGATTGCCTGTAAGGCGGCAAGCGCTGCCACCACGGTTTTGCCACTACCGACATCCCCCTGTAACAAGCGATACATTGGAAACTCACGTTGCAGGTCGGCGCTGATCTCAGCGGTCACGCGTTGCTGTGCGGGAGTCAGACTAAAAGGCAAGGATTGCAGCAAGCGTGCGTAAAGGCTGTCGGGCTTTGTGTTCGTGCACAAGCTTTTTGCACGCAGGCTGCGACGCGCATCGCGGGCCGCCGCCAACGACAGTTGTTGTGCTAACAGTTCATCGAACTTAATCCGCAACCACGACGGGTGCGTATGCTCAATTAGGGCATGCGCGTCCATGTCGGGTGTCGGTGCATGCAGCGTGCGGATCGCCTCACCAAAACTCTGCAGCCCCAGTCGTTTGACGAGCTCGGGCTCGAGCGTATCGTTGAGTTCGACTTGTTCGAGTGCCTGCCCAATCGCTTTACGCAAACTTGGCTGAGACAAGCCCTCTGTTGTCGGGTACACAGGCGTTAAAGCCGCTGGCAACGGCGAATCTGCCACCGTGACTTTGGGATGAATGATTTCATACCCATGCATGCCACCTCGCACTTCACCTCGAATCCGCCAGCGCCGGCCAACCTGCATCTGTTGCTGTTGATTGGGGTAAAACGTGAGCCATCTCAGCCCAATCTCACCGGTGTCGTCTTGTACGACTGCAGTCAATTGCCGACGAGGCTGGTAGCTCGCGTCAGAGCGAATTACCACACCCTCGATCTGCGCAGAGCGACCTGGGCGAAGGGTGGCAATCGGCATGATTTCGGTTTCGTCTTCGTAACGAAGCGGCAAGTGCAAAATTAAATCATGTGCACTCACCAAACCCAAACGCTCTAGCTTTTGTTTAGTCGTGGCAACCGCTTTAGGGCGTGCCGAAAGCTTTGTTGGGGTGTGCTGGGCGGTACGCACGACAAAATCGCTGTGGCTAAGCGCTAGATGACGATAATGGCTTCAATCTCAAACTGAGCGCCCTTTGGCAAACTTGCAACGCCAACGGTTGAGCGCGCCGGAAATGGTTCAGGCAGCAACTCGGCCATGATGCCATTGGCAATCGCAAACTGACCTAAGTCGGTTAAAAACAAGGTGAGTTTGACGATGCTGTCTAAACGACCGCCAGCCGCTTCAATGACCGCTTGCATATTGGCAAACGACTGACGAACCTGTGCCTCAAAATTCTCTGAGACCATGTTGCCCGTTGCGGGTACCAGGCCAATCTGACCCGATAAATAGACGGTTTTACCCGCGGGGGCGACAATTGCCTGCGAATACGGGCCGACGGCTGCAGGCGCAGCGTTAGTGTGAATGACTGACTTTGACATGAGGGCTATCCTTCAGTTGACTGCTGAATTGTACCGCCCACCCGTCATGCTTCTGAGTCAGCCCCTACCGGATCCATCCCTAGCTCTCGCAACTTACGAGTAATGGTATTGCGACCCATCCCGAGACGCGCAGCGGCTTCAACCCGACGGCCTCGACAGACCTCAAGCGAAGACTGCAATAACGCGCGCTCAAATTGACGCGTCAATGCGGTCCAGACCTCTGGTTCTGAACGCGACAAGCGTACATTTGCATCAAGCGCCAGCAGTTCTTGCCAAGTGTGGTTGACGCCGCCCAAGTCGTGGCCCGAGCCAATGCGTGTCGCGCCAGTTTTAGCTGCGCGGACCTCAGGCGGTAAATCTCCCACCTCGACCGTCTGCCCGGGAGCCATGACGGTCAACCAGTGACAAAAATTTTCGAGTTGCCGCACATTGCCTGGATAATCGAATTGTGCAAGCGCGTGCACGGCCGGCTCTGACAGTCGTTTGACGGGTACACCCACTGCTCTGGCAGACACTGCTAAAAAGTGCTTGGCCAAGTCGGCAACGTCTTCGCGTCGTTCTCGTAACGCAGGCAATCTTAAGCGAATGACATTTAAGCGGTGAAACAAGTCTTCGCGAAACTTACCCTCTTGAACACGCTCTTCAAGCGGTTGATGCGTTGCAGCCACAATTCGCACATCTACACGCACGGGTTGCGCACCTCCTACGCGATAGAAGGTTCCTTCAGACAGTACGCGTAACAGTCGCGTTTGTAACTCAAAGGGCATATCACCAATTTCGTCTAGAAATAAAGTACCACCGCCCGCCTCTTCAAAACGTCCACGACGCAACGCGTTGGCGCCCGTGAAGGCGCCTCGTTCGTGACCAAACAACTCAGCCTCAAGCAAGTCGCGTGGGATGGCTGCAGTATTCAAAGCAACAAAAGGCCCCTTCGAGCGTGCGCCATGGCTATGCAAGGCCCGCGCGACCAACTCTTTACCCGTACCCGACTCACCCGTAATCAGCACAGTCACATTTGATTGCGCCAACCGGCCAATGGCACGAAACACCTCTTGCATCGCCACTGAGGCCGACTGCGTCAACATCCCTTTATCGGTGACAAGAGCAGCAGGCGTTGCGGGTTGTGCCGAGAGCTCTTCTGCCGAGGGTTCTTGCATCGCGCGCGAGATGAGCGCCACCGCCTCGTTGATATCGAAAGGCTTGGCGAGGTAATCAAACGCCCCACCCTGAAAGGCAGAAACGGTGCTGTCAAGGTCGCTATACGCCGTCATAATAATGACCGGCAGCGTAGGATATTTTTCTTTGACTTCTTTTAGCAGTGCCAAGCCATCCGTGCCTGGCATTCTGATGTCTGAGACGAGCGCCGAGGGAGACTCTCGCTTTAAGGCTGCTGACACCTCAGAGGCGTTTACAAAACTACGCGTCGGTATATTCGCACGGCTGAGCGCCTTTTCAAGCACCCAGCGAATAGCTTGATCATCATCCACGATCCAGACTGGTTTCATCAAAGACGCTCCATAGGTAATTGCAAACGAAACTCGGTGTGCCCGGGTTGCGACTCAAACTCAATCACACCGCCATGTTGTTGGATAAAATCCTGCGCGAGACTTAAGCCGAGCCCCGTACCACCATCACGCCCCGTCACGAGTGGATGAAAAATACGCTCTTTCAAGGTCTCGGGTACTCCTGGCCCGTTATCGGTCACCGTGACAACAGCCGCCATACGGTGTTGTTTATGTCGTAACAATACCTGGCGCGCAATACGAGTTTTGATAGTAATGTGGGGTGACTGTGTTGGCTGAAAGCCCGTCATCACTTGCGCAGCGTTACGAACAATATTCAAAAGCGCTTGCATCACCCGCGCAGGATCCGCCCGAAACTCTGGCATTGACGCATCGTAGTCACGCAGCAACGCCACCTCGCGAAACTCAGCGCGCACCAAGGCACATACTCGTTCGCAAATCTCGTGGATATTGACCGCTTGCCATTGCACTGGCATTCGTTGCGGGGCGGCCAGTCGGTCAACTAAGGCCTGCAGGCGGTCGGCCTCTGAAATGATGACGCTGGTGTACTCGCGCAAAGCTGGGTCAGGCAATTCTGACTCAAGAAGCTGGGCGGCACCGCGCAAACCACCGAGCGGGTTCTTCACCTCGTGCGCTAGGTTGCGCAAAAGTTCGTTCTGGGTATCAATTTCGTCGACCAGGCGACTACTGCGATCGACCAGTACTCGCTGCTCTAAGTCTTTGATTTCTATTAAGGCGGACCACAACGGCTGAGACAAGGCCACAGAAGTGACCGCAACTTCAACGGTCTCTGCACCACGCCGTACGCGCGCAAATTGACGACAATCCGCGACCTCGCCACGACAGGCCTGTTGAATCGAGTGCGCAAGCGCCTTGTCGCGCTCAAA
>CAMCII010000370.1 GCA_945874505.1 Bordetella parapertussis
GGGTCTGCGCCTTGCAGACCAGCTCAAACAGACAATCGTCATCGAGAACAAAGCAGGCGCTAATGGCGAAATCGCCGCGACACAAACCGCCGCGGCAATGCCAGACGGCTACACGCTGTTATTCGGTTCAAGCGGCGCCTTGGCAGTCAGTCCAAGCCTGAACCCTAACTTACCGTACGATCCACTTAAAGATCTCACGCCAATTTCGATGGTGGCGCTTAACCCCATGTTGCTTGTCACCTCACCCAAGTCTGGTATCGCCAGCGTGGCTGATCTGATTGCGCGCGCCAAGGCTCAACCCGGCAAACTCACCTTTGCCTCAGCAGGCACCGGTAGCCCAACCCATCTGGCTGGCGAACTGTTTCGCGATATGGCCGATATTAATTTGTTGCATGTGCCCTATAAGGGTGGCGGCCCAGCTATGAACGATGTCATGTCGGGCGAAATCGATATGTATTTTGCAGGATTATCCACGGCCTTGCCTCTGGTAAATGCTGGCAGGCTACACGCCCACGCCCTCACGACCAACAAGCGTTCAGACACCGTGCCCAAACTGCCCACCATCAGCGAACTAGGTTTTCCGAGTTATTCGGCCATTATTTGGTACGGGGTATTGGCCCCCGCAGGTTTACCCGAGCCACTGGTCACGCTTTTACGTAAGCACCTCGTGGCGATCATGAATATGCCCGATTTTCGCAAGCAATTGTCAGATTTAGGCGCTGAGGTTTACGATCAAAACCCCGCTGAGTTTAGAGCCTACATGAAAGAAGATTTAGACAAATGGGCAAAGGTGATTGCTGCGATGAAACTAACAAAGTAGCGAGCAAATACCCTGCGCTGGGCCGATAACGACGCAAACGAAGCGGCTGCACAAGGTTTGTTTGTTCACGTTTGTGTCGATCAGCAAAGTCAGCGCCCAACCGAGACACCCGAAACTTTTCGTTCGGCACTTCAGGCGCTGGTTGCGGGCCAATAGCGGTCACGTAAGATTTTTTTATAAAGCTTACCGGTGGGATGTCTTGGCAACTCGGGTTCGAAGTCAACGCTTCGCGGACATTTAAAATCAGCCAAACGTTCTCGACAGTAGGCGATGAGCTCAACCCCTAGCGCGTCGTCTGGCGTGGCGCCTTCAACGAGTTGCACAATCGCTTTGACTTCCTCACCAAAATCCAGATTCGGAATCCCGAATACGGCTACATCCGCAACGAGCGGATGACCAATCAGCAACGCCTCGATTTCTTGAGGGTAAATATTGATGCCTCCAGAGATAATCATGAAGGCCTTACGATCAACGAGATACAAATAACCTTCAGCATCAAGACGACCGATATCGCCGAGTGTGGTCCAACCCACCGCGTTACGGGTCTCTGCTGTTTTTGCGGCATCACCGTGATATTCAAATTTTGGGCCTTCAGAAAAATAGACGAGCCCAGTCGTGCCAACCTCTAGCGGGTGCCCTTCTTCATCGCAGATGTGTGCAATACCGAGCGCGGCCTGGCCAACCGACCCTTGGTGCTGCAACCACTCTACACTCGTAATTGAACAAAAACCATTATTTTCTGTGCCGGCGTAATACTCATCAATGACAGGCCCCCACCACTGAATCATCTGCAACTTCACATCAACTGGGCACGGCGCAGCCGCATGAATCGCCCGTTTCATTGAGCTCAGATCAAAACTCAAACGCGTCGCTTCAGGCAACTTGAGCATCCGCACAAACATCGTCGGTACCCACTGACTGTGCGTAATGTGGTGCTGTTGATGCAATGCCAGAGCCGTTTGTGCATCGAACTGACTCATCACAAACACCTCGCCCCCAAGCTTGATGTTGGTCATGCTGTGGCGCAAAGGTGCGGCATGATACAGAGGCGCAGGTGACAGATAGCGGCAGCCTTGGCCATAGCCGTAAAGGCCTTCTAATAAATTCACCAAGAAGGTACGCATGCCTGAAGGGCCTTCGGGTAAAGGCCACTTCACACCTTTAGGCCGACCGGTTGTACCAGATGAATAAAGCATATCCAGGCCCTGCGCTTCATCTGAAATGGGAGTGACAGAAAACTGCCCCGCGCGAGCTTGCCAACTTGGCCAACCAGCTTGCGCCTGACCCACGACAAATTGCTGAATGGACTTGTTCATGGTTTGACTCACTTTTGCACCAAGCTCGAGTAAGTCTTCTCCGACAATCAATACCTTGGCGCCACAATCTTGCACAATGTATGCGATCTCGGCAACGGTCAGACGGGTGCTAATCGTGGTGTAGTACAGGCCTGCTCGCTCTGCACCAAAACATATTTCAAGAAATTCGCGCTGGTTTTTAAGCAAAATTGCCACATGATCGCCCAGCCGTGCACCGCATGCCCTGAATACATGGGCGGCCTGATTCGCCCGCCGCTCAAGCTGTCCATAGGTCACGACCTCAGGCTCACCGCAGACTCTGAAGGCGATCGAATCTGGGTCTTGGTCTTTAACGTCAATCGGGTAAAGCAGTCTCATTTCTGTTCGTGCGAAATACAGATTTTGCCAAACTGCGCACCGCTTTTAAGATACGTAAAGGCTTCTTTCAATTCAGTAAAATCAAATACTCGGTCGACCACCGGTCTAATCTGATGCTGGGTCATCGCACGTAGTAAAGCCTCGAACGCATCACGGTTGCCCACCGTGATCCCCTGCAAACGTACTTGACGCGTGATGATTAAGCCCAACGAGGCAGACATCGCAATACCCGACAAAATCCCAATCATCGATAAGGTGCCGCCTGGCCGAATACAGCGCAATGACTGGGGCAATGTTTTTTCACCTCCTAGCTCTACGATGTGGTCGTAGCCGTTGCCTTCGGTCAATTCACGTGAAGCTTTGGCCCACTCTGGCGTGGTCAGATAGTTGATGGTGTGGTCGGCGCCCATTTGTTTTAAGCGCTCGATCTTGGCATCACTTGACGAGATAACCGTCACCTGTGCACCCAACATCTTTGCAAACTGCAAAGCGAATAGAGATACGCCACCCGAGCCTTGCAACAATACGCGATCGCCTGGCTTGACCTGACCGCATGTCACCAAAGCACTCCAGGCTGTCACGGCTGCGCAAGGTAGCGTTGCGGCCTCAAGATCAGACAAATAAGCTGGGATCTTTACCAAGCCCTCTTCAGACAAACACATGTACTCGGCCATCGTGCCATCAATGGGCCCGCCTAATGAATGCGTCAAGCGCTCTTGATTGGGCTCACCCGAAATCCACTTTTGAAAATACGTTGGGCAGGCGCGGTCACCGACTTTAAAACGCGTTACACCTGTGCCGATTTCAACGACCTCACCCATCCCATCCGAGACGGGTATCAAGGGCAAGGTACCCGTCGCAGCGCCATACCCGCGCTCGGGGACAATCGGGTCGCGATAAGTCACTGACGACGCTTTCATTTTGAGCAACACTTGCCCAGCAGCCGGCGATGGAATCGCACGCGTACTGAGCTTTAAGTGTGCAAGCCCCCATTCACCTTCAATTTGAAATACGCGCATGACATTCAACCTGTGTTTTGTAAGTTTTTACTAATTCGTTCAAGCAACATTTCAGTTGAACCATCAACCAACGTCGCCACTTGTGCTGCGGCGACATGCCGCAGCAAAGGATAGCTGTCGCGTAAGCCTTCTGCACCCATCGCATGTAGCAACTCTGGCAAATGTCGTTGCGCAGCACGTGTGGCAAACACCTTAGCCTTAGCCGCCAGGTCTTGCGATTGTGTGCCCTCGTCTATTGCCTGCGCCGCACACTGTACTAAGGCGCTTGCCGCTTCAAGATCAACCGCTGCGTCAGCGAGCAGCCAACGCCAACCTTGATGTTGCGCTAAGGGCTGACCAAACGTTTGTCGACGCTGACCATAGGCTTGTGCGATACGCAGGCTTTCTTGCAACATGCCCACACACATCGCTGCAACATACACCCGTGCACCGTTGATCGATTCGAGGGCTCGCTTAAAGGCCAGACCCGGGGCATGCAACATTTCATCGGCCTGAGCAACGTATCCCTGCAATCGAAAGCCGCCTGTGCCGCTCAAGGCCGCAGCTGAAGTGAACGTATCACTAGACCGTTCAAAACCTGGTCGCTTTGCTTCGACCACAAAGGCGGCAATCCCA
>CAMCII010000371.1 GCA_945874505.1 Bordetella parapertussis
GACTACAAGATCGGTGCAATTTTCCCGATGAGTGGTCCGAATGCTGAATACGGTCAAATTTTTGGTACGGGCGTCAGCTTAGCGATTGAACACATCAATGCTGACAAAAAATTATCTGGTACCTTGTCGGTGATTTACGAAGACAGTCAGGGTCTGCCTGCACAGGGCGTGACAGCGGCAACCAAATTGGTCAACGTATCAAAAGTCCCTTATGCACTGTCGGCTTTCACCGGCGTCTCTAAGGCCGTCGCGCCTATCGGTGCACGCACCAAAACCATAATGGTCAATGGCGGCGGTGTCGGCCCCGATCTCGCCACGTTGGGCGAATACTTCTGGAACGTGATTCCACTGGCAAACTTTGAAGTGCGCGTGATGGCTCCCTTCTTGGTCAAAGAAAAGGGCTTTAAGCGTGTTGCCATGGTGTATGTCGACGACCCAATTGGCCAGTCGCTTTTGGCAGACCTCACCACTGAAGTCAAAGCCGCAGGCGGCGAAATGGCGGGTCACTTTTCGATCCCGACTACCGCACAACAATTTTCTGGGATCGCGGCCCGCGTGCGCGACACCAAACCTGATGTCGTTTATATCGCCTCGTATGGCAACCAGCAAGTGCAATTGATTAAACAATTGCGCGACAACGGCATCAGCCAACCGATGGCAAGCTATTCAGCGTTCTCAACACCCTCGGTCTTGAATTTGCCCGAAGCAAAAGGTGTTTACTTTTCGGCTCAGCAGTTGAATCTGACACGTGACGACCCACTTACCAAACGCGTGGTTGCTGATTACAAGGCTAAGTACAACAAAGAGCCCGGCGCCTACGTGGTGAACTATTACAACGCGGTTATAACGTTTGCTGAGCTTGCCTCGGCTCTCGAGAAAGCGGGTAAACCGGTCACAGGCGAAAACTTACTTGCTCAACGTAAAGCCACCAAGAGCTTTGAATTTGTTGGTGCAACCGTGTCGTTCGCTGATGATGGCACAGTCAAAGCCCCGATCCAAATCAATCAAATTGTTGGCGACGGCACCACCAAAGTGGTCTCTGCAGCCAAATAATTTTTTAGTGCTTTAGATTGCTTTAGGATATTGCCTCATGCTGTTCACGCAACTTTTTATTAACGGCCTGCAAACCGGCGCGCTCTACGCGCTGATTGCAGCCGGGTTTTCGCTGATCTTTGGCATGACCCGGATTTTTCACGCGGCGCATGGGGCAACCTTTACGATTGCCGGTTATATTTTTTATGAGTGTTATTCAGTGCTGCACCTGAGCTGGCCGGTGGCGGCGCTTGCAGCCACCTTCGCAGCCAGCTTGTTCGGCGTGCTGCTTGACCGTTACGTCTACGCAATCATTCAGCGGCACGAAGGTTCATTTTTTACAGTATTCGTCGCCTCGTTTGGCATGGCCATCATCGTACAAAACCTGATCGCGATGATCTTTGACCGCGGCGCAGTGACGGTCTCAACCCCCTTGAGTAAAAGCCTTGAGGTGATGCCCGGGCTCTATGTCGCCCCCATCGCAGCAGTCGTTATTCTCTGTGCCATCATATTTTTTGTGGCGCTGCAGTGGCTGCTCACCAAAACCAATATTGGGATCGCCCTTCGGGCGCTGGGTGAAAATCCAACTCTTGTTGAAGTCTACGGTCTCACTCCACGCTTATTGTCGCAGTATGTGTTCTTGATCGGCTCGATTCTCGTTGTTCCGGCTGCCATCCTGACTGCAGCAACCTCTGGCTTGAACCCAGCCATGGGCAACCACGTGATGCTCATCAGTATTGCCGCAACAATCGTAGGAGGCGTCGGGAGTTTGCGCGGGGCCGCGATGGCCGGTTTGATTTTAGGCATGGCCGAAAATCTCTGCCTGGCTGTCATTGATCCCCAATGGAGCGAAGCCGTCACGTTTGTGATTCTGTTCTTGTTCATCCTGTTCCGCCCCGGTGGTGTGTACGGTCGCGCGGTTATGTCTTAAAAAGAGAACATCACATGATTGCCTATCTTCAAAATATTGCTGTACTGTTTTGCATTAACGCGATTTTGGCGCTGACCCTAAATTTCATTATGGGTTATGCCGGTATTTTTTCGCTCGCACATGCCATCTTTTTCGGCGTAGGGGCTTACGCCACTGCGTATATCGCGATGCATGCGTCTGACTCGTTGCTACTTTGTATGGCCGCTTCGGCTGCTATCTCAGCAGTATTGTCGATGGCGCTCGCGCTACCAGCCCTAAGGGTGCGCGGAGAATACTTTGTCGCGGCCTCACTTGGCTTGCAAGTGATTGGTGTCACGATCTTTTCTGAATGGAAATCCATTACCGGCGGGCTCGGCGGCATGATCGGAATTCCACGCCCCAAATTGTGGGGCTATACCTTCAATGACGACACCGCCTTTCTCGCTCTTGCGCTCGTCGTACTTGGTTTAGTGGTGGGGATTACCGCGCTGCTCGTGCGCGGCAGTTTTGGCCGTAGTCTGATGGCGATCCGCGATAGTGAATCTGCCGCGCAGACCTATGGCAAACATGTCAACGCCATCAAAACGCTCTCAGTTGCAGTTGCCGCAGGCTTGGCGGGTGTCGCGGGCTCGCTCTATGCTTTTTATATTAGTTTTATTAACGTCGAAAGCTTCATGCTCGAGACTTCGATTTTGTTGATGGCGATGGTCATCATCGGCGGCACCGGCACCCTGTTTGGGCCGATCGTGGGCGCTGCGCTACTGATGTCGTTGCCGGCTGCCCTAACCTATCTGCCATTTTTACCGCCGACTGAGCTCGGCTCGATTCAACAAATCATTTATGGTTTAGCGATGGTGCTCTTGATGATGTTTCGCCCAGGCGGTTTAGTGGGTGGGCGCAGCAAGGAGAAGTCAGCATGACGGGCTCAACGTCTTCACAAGAGATCTTGCTACAGATCAGAAACGTCAACAAAAACTTTGGTGGCTTGCAAGCCATTGATGATGTGACGCTCGATCTGCCGGCCGGTGTGATTACCACCTTGGTGGGGCCTAATGGTGCCGGAAAAACCACCTTATTTAATCTGATCACGGGACACTTAATCCCGAGCAGCGGCACGATACATTGGTTGGGCAAGCCTCTTAAAGGCGTCCAGCCCTGGCAGGTCGCCCGTCTGGGCATCGCACGTACCTTTCAAGATTTACGTCTGTACAGTCAAATGACGGTAGAAGAAAACGTCATGACGGTCACCGAGCGCAGCAGTTGGCTTTGGCAAGGCGGTCGCAAAGCCGCCGAGCAACGCGTCACTGAAATTCTGACTGAAACCCAACTACTCGAGAAACGTCACGAACGTGCGGTTGACCTTGCCTATGCCGAACGAAAATTTTTAAGTCTTGCGCGAATCATGGCAAGCGAGGCGAAGCTCTGGCTGCTCGACGAGCCTGCCTCAGGCTTAGACCCTCGCTCTTTCGATCGCTTCGTGACCTTGTTACGCGATTATGCCAAGCGTGGAATCACAATCTGCATTATTGAACACAACCTTGACATCGTGATCAAACTCTCGGATCGCGTCGCGTTTTTAGATCAAGGCAAACTCCTTGCTCAAGGTAGTTCTGACGACATCTTAAAAGATCCGCACTTGGCAGCCATCTACTTTGGAGAGCGCGCATGACCGCGGCTAATTTTCTTGAAGCCAAGAACCTGCGCGTGGGTTATGGCGGCAGGCCCGTACTTGACAACTTTAATGTGAACCTTGGCTACAACGAAGTGCTGTGCCTGATCGGGCACAATGGCGCCGGTAAGTCGACCTTATTGAAAGCCTTGTTTGGCCTTGTGCCGCTCGCCGAAGGTACGATTACGCTTGAAGGCAAAGTCGTTGCGAAGCCCGATCCTCGCGGCATGAACGCGGCAAGCATCGCGCTGGTACCCGAAGGCCGCGGCGTCTTCCCAGGCTTAACCGTTGCCGAAATCATGCGACTGGGTTTTTGGGCGAACGGCATCCCCGCGGGCGAGCAGGCTGCCCGACTTGAGTGGGTGATGAGCGTGCTCCCGATGATCAAAAAGTTTTACACGCAACGCGCAGGCACACTTTCTGGCGGCCAACAACAAATGGTGTCTTTAGGCCGTGCCTTGCTTGGCCAACCTCGCTGCCTTTTGCTCGACGAGCCCTCGATTGGCT
>CAMCII010000372.1 GCA_945874505.1 Bordetella parapertussis
AGTGAGTCGCGCTCATAGGCGCGCAACACGTCTTGCCAGCCCTCAGGACGCTCGCCAGCCAATACACGATCGAATTCACGTCGCTCAGCTTGGCTCAGTGCGTGTAATCGCTTCTGCCAGGCTTGATACTCGAGTTCACTTCTTTTGCCGGCTTCGCGCCACATACCCAAGACGTCGTCTGGGATTTGAAACGGGGCGTGTGGCCACTCAAGTTCTGCGCGTGCAAGGTCTGCATCAGCTTTAAACAAGCGTGCACTGTGGCCACCACGTTGGCCTTGAAGTCGCGCGACACCACGAGCGATCATGGTTCGACAAGCGATTAAAGACGGCCGTGGATCAGCTTTAGCTCGTTCAAGGGCGCTTGAAACTGCCTCGAGGTCATGGCCGTCGACTTCAATGACATGCCAGTGGGCGACACGAAAACGCTCGGCGACATCTTCGCTGATAGATAGTGACGTACTGCCATCATCAGTGATTTGGTTGTCGTCCCACAGCAGAATGAGCTTACCGAGTGCCAAATGGCCAGCCAACGAAATCATCTCTTGGCCAACACCTTCTTGCAGACACCCATCACCGACAAAAGCATAGGTGTGGTGGTTGACTAACGTTTCACCGAACCGAGAACGTAAATAAGCCTCGGCGATTGCCATACCAAAAGCATTGGCAATGCCTTGCCCGAGTGGGCCTGTTGTGACCTCTATGCCATGGCTTTGATTGATCTCGGGGTGCCCTTCGCAATGCGATCCTAACTCACGAAAGCGTTTAATCTGCTCTAAAGAGATGTGCTCGTACCCTGTTAAGTACAGAAGCGCATACAGCAACATCGATCCATGGCCATTCGATAACACCACTCGATCACGATCAGGCCAGGTTGGCTGATTCGCGACAAAGCGTAAATGACGGGTATAGAGCGCCGTTGCGATTTCGGCCATTCCTAGGGGAACGCCCTGGTGGCCTTCTTGTGCCTGAACAATGGCATCGATCGAAAGAAAGCGTATCGCATGGGCAAGGTTTAAAGACATATTTGCTTGAACGTATTAGTTGAAAAAATCTAATAAAGCCTTGGCAACAAATTCAGGTTGCTCTTCGGTGACCCAGTGACCACTATTTGGCACCAAACCACCACTCACGTTTTCGGCCATTCTTTGTAGGGATTCAAGAACCTCCATGCCTCGTCCAAAGCTTTTATCGCCGCCAAGTGCCAACACAGGCATCTTGAGTTTGCCGTTTGCTTTGATCATCGCTGCGTTATCTTCTGCATCTTGGGGCAACGTTCGATAGATGCTAAACATCGCCCGCATTGCACCAGGTTTAACGTAGGTTCTTAGATATTCTTTGCGGTCTTCTTCACCGATGCAGTTTGGAAGATAACCGTAGTTATCAAATAACCAGTTAATGATTAAATGCTCGCGTCCACCTAAAAACAGCGCCTCTGGAAGATCAGGCGTGCGAAACAACGGGTGATGCCAACGACGCCCGTTTTGTGAAAAATCTGCACCATCGCCAGGGATCGCCACATCAAGAATTGCCAGTTTTTTAACAGCCTCGGGGTGTTGCGCTGCTAGCGAGAAGGCAGTTGGGCCGCCCCAGTCGTGACCCACTAAAAAGAATGAATCAATATTTAGCGACTGTAGCAGACGCCAAATATCATCAGACATTGTTTTTTTATCGTAACCAGACACCGGATGGGAGGAGTCACCCAACCCACGTAAATCTGGCGCGATCACTCTAAACTTTTTAGAAAGCGCTGGCATGACATAGCGCCATTCATGACACGTCTGAGGGATCCCGTGTAACAACACGAGTGGGAAGCCCTCACCTGCAGTGATGTAATGCAAAATGACATCGCCCAAATCGGCGTGATGATGCGTAACGTCTTTCATGTTTTCTCCTTAGTAGTTAGCGCCAGGTGGATCGTTGCGTCTGGATTTTCGCCAACACTCGCTCAAATTGCACCGTAGGAATCCCCGTCCTTTCCGCGTCAGCGGCAGTCTTTGACTGAGGGCGGGGAGGATATCAATCAGCCTTGATACCGGCCGCTTTAATCACATCGCCATAGCGTTTGAAATCTGCAGCGATTTCTTTGCTGAATTTTTCTGGCGTGCCCGGTGAGGCTTCAATCCCAAGCGTATTCAGTCTAGCGATCACTTCAGGCGCAGATAAAACTGCGTTGAGTTCTTTGTTGAGATAGTCGATCACAGGACGTGGGACTTTAGTGGGTGCAAAAATGCCTACCCAACCACTGGCCACAAAGTCTTTGATGCCGCTTTCAATAAAGGTTGGGACATCAGGTAAAGACGACGCACGCTTTTCGCTTGACACGGCGATCGCTTTGAGTCGGCCACTTTTGACATGCGGCAGACCGCCAGCCACCGCGGTAAAGACAAGTGGGATCACGCCTGCTTGCACATCGATCATGGCTTGACCACCGCCTTTATAAGGCACGTGTACAAGTTTTGAGCCGGTGCGTTGATTGAGCAACTCGACGGCAATATGCTGTGGGCTTGCAACACCCGATGAACCAAAATTAATCACTTTGCCGGGCTGCTTTGACAGGTCGATCACCTCTTGCAGTGTTTGCGCTTCGAATTTTGGATACGCCAGCAGAATCAACATGGTTTCGCCGATTTTGCCGATCGGCGTCAGATCTTTAAGCGTATCTAAAGGCATTGACGTAAAAACATGCGGGTTGATCACGATGGTGCCGTCAAAGCCAAGCACTAAGGTGTAGCCATCGGGTTCAGAGTTGGCAACCATCGCCGCACCGATGTTGCCTGAGGCGCCTGCTTTGTTTTCAACAATGATAGATTGACCGATACGGCGCGATAGTTGCTCTGCAATTAAACGACCGCTTGTATCGGTGACGCCGCCTGGAGCAAAAGGCACAATTAGTCGAATCGACTTATTTGGATAAGTGTTTTGGGCCAACACTGGCGTAGCGGCTGCAATCAGCGTCAGCCCCAAAAAAGAGAGTGCCGTGCGAAGCGCAGTTTTCATGAATTTTTCTAGCATGTTGTTTCCTTATTGAATGACGGGTTTTTTTAATTTTAAATGTAATTGGTAAATATTTAAGTCTGTTTGAGCTGCCTGCTGACGAATGGAACACGCAGGTATCTCGTAATGATTCCAGTCTGTTTGAGTGACCTGCTAAGTCGTTGCCTGCTGACGAAAGGAACAAGCAGGTATTTGGTCATCAATGCTTCAAGTCTGTTTGAGTTGCCTGCTAACAAATGGAACAAGCCCGCCTGCGTTAATAATGTCTTGTATGTACGGTGGAAACGGCTTGGCTTGAAAGACTACGCCATTAACCGTGAATCGCCCCTTCGCGATGTCTGCCTCAATCGTATCCCCGCTTTTTACTGCGGCAACGATGTCTGCACACTCGAACACGGGCAGCCCGATGTTGATCGCATTACGATAAAAAATACGGGCAAAGCTCGTGGCAATAATGCACGAGATCCCGGCAGCTTTAATGGCAATGGGAGCATGTTCTCTTGAAGAGCCTGTTCCAAAATTACTGCCCGCGATGATGACATCGCCGGGGCGTACGCGTTGGATAAAACTTGGATCGAGGCCTTCTAGGCAGTGAGGACCGAGTTCTTCGGACGTATACAGATTGAGATATTTGCCAGGCAAAATCACATCCGTGTCGATGTTTGCCCCGTAAAGATGGATGCTTCGTGTAGTGCTGCCAGCGATGCCGCTCATGGTGTCGTCGCTCATGGTGTCGTCGCTCATGGTGTCGCCGATCATGGCTGTGCCGCTAATGGTTGAACCGCCGGTGGTTGAACCGTTCATACAAGCTCCTTTCTGCCTGCCTGAGGGGCGATGGTAAACGGATCAACAATCTTGCCTGCGACGGCTGCCGCGGCAGCCACCCAGGCGTTGGCCAGGTATACCTTGGCGTCTGCGTGACCCATACGGCCTCTAAAATTTCGGTTGGTCGTAGAGATCGCGGCTTCGCCTGCGGCCAAGATACCCATGTGGCCACCAAAGCATGCGCCGCAAGTTGGCAACGAGATGCCGGCACCGGCGGCCGACAAGATCTCAAGCAGCCCCTCACGTGCGGCTTGCCGATAAATCGCACTGGTGGCGGGCACGACG
>CAMCII010000373.1 GCA_945874505.1 Bordetella parapertussis
CATGCTTCACGCTTTGATCGCACGCCTCAAACTCGCACTCGTCTTCGTTTTCATCCAAACTTGTTTCGTTCCAACCTCTTGGGCTGCCAACGAACCCGCTTGGCCGACCAAGCAGGTAACTCTGGTTGTGCCCTACCCCCCTGGTGCGATCACTGATACGGTTGGCCGTCGCCTGGGCAATCAACTGAGTGCAGCCTTAAGTGTGCCGGTGGTGATTGAAAATAAACCGGGAGCCGGCGCAAATCTTGGCGCTGCCTATGTGTCGAACTCACAGCCTAACGGGGCGACCATCCTGTTCACCTCGTATGGCAACATCATGATTGACTCAGTGACCGAGGCGCAACATAAGTTGACGCCCGTAGCTGCTGTCGGGCCAATGACTGTGGTGATGCTGGTGCGACCAGACTTACCCTACAAAACAATTGAAGAGTTAGTCGCCTACGCACGCGCGCATCCACAAAAAATTAGTTTCGCAAGTGTTGGCGTTGGCAGCTCGTATCATCTCTTAATCGAACAAATGAACACCCTCGGCAAACTGGATATGGTCCATATCCCCTACAAGGGTGGGGCTGCCTCAATGGCGGATTTTCTTGGCGGTCGGGTTGATGTGATGCTCGCGACTTGGCTCTTTGCAAGGCCCTATGTGAATGACAACCGTGCGCGAGCAGTCGCCTTGGCAAACGGCGAGCGCTCACCAACTTTGCCCAACCTTCCGACCGTCAACGAACGGGCGGTGCCTGGGGTCAAGCTCATTGATGGGCTGGGCGTCTTTGCACCTAAAGGGCTACCCGAGGCTTTAGTCGTACGGTTAAACAAAGAGATTAATCAAATCATCCAAGAGCCAGCCATGAAAGCCTGGCTCACCAACGAAGCGATACCGCCTACCCCAATGACGACGGCCGCCTTTGAAAAAATGCTAGCCGACGAAGCCAAGCCATTAGACAAATTAATTCGCGAAAACAAAATCGGTATGAAATAAGCTATTCGACTTTCGCACCACTCTCGGATTTAAAATAAGCTATTCGACCTTGGCGCCACTATCAGTAATAATTTTTTTCCAGCGAACTTGCTCTTCTTTCATGTATTGAGTGAACTGCGCAGGCGTACCCCCTAAAAGCACGGTACCCTGCGGAGCGAGTTTGGTTTTGAGCGCAGGCTCTTGCAGTGCAGTCGCCAGCACACCACTCAATTTTTTGATGATCTCGGGGGCAACGCCTTTGGGCACGACCACGCCTTGCCAAGCGCCCATCACCCAATCGGTTGTACCCAGCGCCTCATTAAAAGTGGGCACATCCGGAAACAATGGGCTGCGCTGCGTCGCCGCAATCGCCAACGGGCGCACTCGCGCATCAGACAGCATCGCCACCGCTGCGCTTAAAGTAGAAAACATGAACTGGGTACGACCACTAGCGACATCTATCAGCGCTGGAGATTCGCCCTTGTAGGCAATGTGGCTAGACTCTAAACCAAATTCTCGTGCGAAGGCCGCGGCAGGCAAGTGGGTCATCGTGCCCGCACCGCTTGAACCATAGTTCATATTGCCTTGAGCTTTTGCATACGCCACAAACTCTTTCAGCGAACGCGGCGCTAAACTTGGCGTCGTTAAAAACACCAAAGGATTCGTCGCCGTCAACATCACGGGCGAAAAATCCACAAAAGGATCGTACTTCACACTCTGGTACAAGAGTGGCCCTAAAACGATTGCTGACGTCGCATAAAAAATTGTGTACCCGTCTGGCTCGGCACGCGCAACTTCTGCCGCGGCAATATTGCCACCGGCGCCTCCTTTGTTCTCGACAACGACCGTCTCTTTAAGCGCTCGAGTCATCGCTTCAGCAAAAATTCTTGCCGAAATATCCGCAGAGCCACCGGGCGCAAACCCGACAATCATTCGAATCGGCTTGTTCGGATAAGGCTGACTTTGCGCGCTCACATTTTGGGTAACCAACAATGTCACAGCGGTCAGGCATAACAGTAGTTTTTGTCTCATATTTTTCTTTTCAGTCCCGACGTCAATCAATTTGCGAAGGCTATACATCTGTACTCCGCAATCTCGCGCTACCACCACAAGGCTTTTTTACACTAGCCGTGGGCTTTACGCAATGCAAAATGATTCGTATCGTCGCGCTGACCACAACATCTCGGGTAAGATTGTCAACAATAATCAAAGAGAAAGCGCTTAGCGCTAGAGACAGTAACTTCAGGAGGCAGTATGGATCTTCATCTCGCAGGCAAACGTGCCTTAATCACGGGTGGTTCAAAAGGTTTGGGATTTGGCGCAGCCAAGGCACTTGCACTTGAGGGCTGTGCGGTTCACCTTGTGTCGCGCTCTGCCGGTGACTTAGAAGCAGCTGTTGGCGAAATCAAAAAGGTGTCTAACGTCGAGGTATCTTTCACTGCACTAGATCTGACCAAACCGGCCAATGTCGAGTTATTGAGAACCCGACTTGCGACCACCGATATTTTGGTCAACAACGCAGGTGCCGTGCCACTAGGGTCGATCGAAGACTTTGATGATCAAAGCTGGCGCGATGGTTGGGATCTAAAAGTGTTTGGCTATATCAACATGACCCGTTTGGCCTTTCAAGTTTGGAAACCTCTCAAGATACCCGGCGTCATCGTGAACGTGATTGGCCACGCCGGTGAAAACCTAACCTCAACGTATCTGGCGGGGACCTCGGGCTGTGCGGCGCTAATGGCGCTCACCCGTTCACTGGGTTCTGTCAGCCCTGAGCATAATATTCGCGTCGTGGGTTTAAACCCTGGCCCGGTGTTGACCGAGCGTCTTTATAATTTTTTACGCAAACGCGCCGAGTTAACGTTGGGCGATGCTGAAAAATGGAAGCAACTCGTTGCCTCAATGCCTTTTGGCCGTACCGGCAAAGTCGAAGAGATCGCAAACGCGGTTGCGTTTTTAGCCTCTGACCTGTCGGGCTACACCACCGGCACAATTATTACGATTGACGGCGGCGTGTCTTCACGCGCAAAAACTTGGTTGTAGTGTTTAGGTGGCGGGCCAATTGAGCACCTTCGCTAAGGCTCCGCCCATCACCATCTCGAGATCTTTTCCTTTTAAAAAGCTCATCTCTTCGGTGAACAGGCTCACGCACTGCGCATAGGTGCAAGGTAGTCGCGAGACATCCGAGCCCCACATCGAGCGCTCTGGCCCAAA
Organism: Bordetella parapertussis; assembly: GCA_945874505.1. Taxonomy (GTDB): domain Bacteria; phylum Pseudomonadota; class Gammaproteobacteria; order Burkholderiales; family Burkholderiaceae_B; genus Zwartia; species Zwartia parapertussis_J. The sequence continues at coordinate 3,173 of CAMCII010000373.1, forward strand.
GCCTTCAATGATGCGCTGCAAATAGGGCTGAATGTTTTTAAAAGGATACGGGTGCGTGCTATAGCCAGGAGCAGACGTCACCTTCACTGACAGATTTTTATGCCGAACCAGTTTGAGCATGATGTCGAGGTCGGCAAAACAGGCATCATCGCGTAAAGCACTTTTGCGACCCATATGATCCAAAATAAGTTTCAAATCTGGATAGCGCGTTGCAAGTCGATCTAACACATCGAGCTGCTCAGACATCAGTACCATCACCGGAATCCCAAGACGTTCACAGCCAGCCCAAAACCAATCGAGTGAACTATCGGCGAGCCAGCGTGACCACTTCGCTTTATGAAATGTCATGCGAATGCCAAGCATGCCCGGTTGCGTGAGCCAGGTTTCAAGCAAGACGCGTGCGTTTGGATCCTCGGGGTCAAAGCGCCCCATAATGCCGTAACGGCCAGGGTAGTTTTGTACGGCTTCAAGTGCGGTCAAATTTTTACTTCCGACCATCGAAGGCGGCACAATGATCGCGCGCGATACGCCCGTCGCGTCCATCAACTCTGTCATTTCTGCTGCTTCGAAAGGCTTTTCGCGATGTGGTCGCGCACCCTCTCCGGCGATGATCACAGTGTGCCCAACATCTTCGGGCATCCAAGGGCGATCAAGGCGATGAGCCTCCCAGAGGTGAACCTGCGCGTCGGTGATAACCATATGTGCTCCTTGTTGTTATGGGCTAGTATTTCACCCATTGTCTGATGATTAATATCTTTTGTTTGATATCTTTTGTTTGATATCTTTTGTTTGATGTCCATTACCCATTGCTTGTTGTCAGGCACTTCGTGATTTCTGTATCTTAGCCTGTCTCTATAAAGGAAACTTCTATGTCAACCGCACCTCTCGAACCTCTGCGTTTTACCCCCATCGCAACCGAGGATCTCAC
>CAMCII010000374.1 GCA_945874505.1 Bordetella parapertussis
GTTGAAGTTCAGCTAGGCAAAGTCAAACTAAACGGTACCGTGGTTGCCAAAGCCCAGGCCGCTGAACAATACGAAGAAAGCCTTTCAAAGGGCGACGCTGCCATCATGCTCGAGCGTGGTAACGATGGTAATTACGTTTTGCATCTGGGCAACCTAGCACCCGGTGAGCAATGCCTGATCGACATGCACTATGGTCAATTGCTACAGTTTGAGCAAGGCGGTCTGCGCTTAGCCATCCCAACAGTTATCGCACCGCGTTATGGTGATGCGGTTCGTGAAGGCGGCTTAGCACCCTATCAAGTCCCAGAAACCAGTCTCTTGGCCGAGTATGGTTTTACTTTGACGTTAAACCTGCATGGCGATTTGGTCAATGCACGCATCGCCTCGCCAAGTCATCCGATTAGTGTCGCTCGAAACAGTTCGTTCGGCTCACCCGAAGATCCCGCACGACGAAATAGCGACGCAAACAAAGATGACAACAACGACAGGATGAGCAGCGAGCATCAAAACAACACCGCTGACATCGTGACCGTAGCGTTAACTCAACAAAGCTATTTAGATCGCGACTTTATCCTTGTGCTTGATCAATTAGCGCAGTGCTCAGTGGCTAGCGTGGCTCCCGACTACGTCGATGAAAAAACCTTTGTTGCTACCGCCAGTTTTAGCCCAAGCATCCCCAACGCGAAAGAACAAAAAACTGCCGTCAAGATTTTAGTTGACTGTTCAGGCTCGATGTCGGGCGGCAGCATCCAGGCTGCGCGACGTGCCTTAATAGCCATTGTTAAAAAATTCAACACCGGCGATAAATTCTCGCTCTCTAAGTTTGGCTCCTCGGTTGAGCATCGTTCAAAGTCGCTTTGGACAACATCCGAGCAAACACGCTTAGGGGCAGAAAAATGGATTGGTGAACTCGAAGCTGACATGGGTGGCACTAACATGCTAAGCGCCATCGACAGCACCTTTGCGCTAGCGCACAGCAGCCCTTGCGACGTCTTACTGATTACCGACGGTCAGATCCACGGCATTGACGCCATGATCAAAAAAGCCAGGGATTCAAAGCACCGAGTCTTTTCAGTCGGGATTGGCAGCAGCCCAAGCGAAAACCTGTTGCGTCGCCTTGCCATTGAAACCAACGGGGCTTGCGATTTTGTGGCTTCGGGCGAAGCCGTTGAGCCGGCAATCGTGCGGATGTTTAATCGCTTACGCTCACCGGCAATCACCAACATCTCGGTGCAGTGGCCTAAAGGCTTTACGCCTAAGCTGTTGACCAAACTTGACAGCACTGCTTTTGATGGGGATACCCTGCACGCCTCAGCCTGGTTTAGTAAAAAGCCAACTGGTCGGATCACGCTCTTGGGTCAGTTCGTTGGTCAAGATACTGAGCAAGAACTTGGTAGCGTAGCGATCAACCCCACACCTTCAACCTCGACAGCCTTGTCGCGCTTAGCAGCCGCTGGGCAAATGCGACAGCTGGCCGGCGTAACCCAGGCGACTAAGCTTGCGCTTGATTACCAGCTCGTCACCGAGCACACCAACTTTTTGATGCTGCATGAGCGTAGCGCCGAAGACAAAGCAACCAACATGCCTGAGCTGCATAAGGTCAAGCAGATGCTGCCTGCGGGCTGGGGTGGCGCTGGTATGGATCAAGTGCATGAAATGAGAAGCTCAGTGATTTGTGCCTTCAGGCCGGCTATGGCAGAAGAAATCTCATCTCCCACCGTCATGCGCGGCAGAGGATTGCAGTTACCTCAATCTCTTGAAATATCAGCGATGGAAAATTACGACATCCCTGCCTTCTTAAGAGTACAAGGTGACCCAGCGCCCATCGTCAGGATTATCGGCGAACGTTTAACAATCAAAGCAGATCGCATCTGGTTGAAGTTGAATGACGCTCAAGAAAAAATCTTAGTGTTACTCACATCTAACCCTGAGGCCTCGGGCGTGCGTCTCTGGTTTGTCAATGAACAACATGAGGTATTTGACTATATGGACTTCGTCAGCTTAGAAGACGCCGTCAACACCTTGCGGCTAAATGGCTTTAGCGATTACGTTAAAAAGAAATTTTCGCTCTTGAATCGGGTTCGAACGCGCTACACCTGGAAGTGTGAAGTCAACACGCGAGTCTATACAAACTCGACAACTTGGCTAAAAACGTAGCTATCAATATTTTGCTTTGACGCACGATATTCAGTTGTAATAGCTTTAAGCTATCCTATGGCAGAGGGCGACATTAGGCGTCACTACAGGGTAAGGCAACTGAACGCAGGGGCACGATGGGCTACAAAGTTTCACTCGGTCTGCAAACGTATCAATTCTCAGACCTCAAAACGGTGATGGCCAAGGCCAGCCCGCTGCGCTCTGGCGATTGTCTGTCAGGCGTTGCCGCCCTGTCTAATGAAGAACGGGTCGCTGCTGCCCTTGTACTAGCTGATCTACCGTTAAAACGGTTTCTTGAAGAACAGCTGATTGCCTATGAAGATGACGAAGTCACCCGGGTGATTCTGGACGACCATCAGGCCAACGCGTTTGCACCAATAGCAAGCTTTACCGTTGGTGATTTTCGTAACTGGCTGCTGTCTGATGCAGTCGGCACCAACGAGCTCAACGCGGTCGCACCAGGGTTAACGCCCGAGATGGTGGCTGCCGTCTCAAAAATCATGCGTAACCAGGATCTGATTCTGGTTGCCGCAAAATGCCAGGTTGTCACGCGCTTCAGAAATACACTCGGCCTGGCTGGCCGACTATCCGTCAGGCTTCAACCTAACCACCCTACCGACGACGCTCGCGGCGTAGGCGCGGCCATCATTGATGGTTTGCTGTTTGGCGCGGGTGATGCGGTCATCGGCGTAAACCCGGCCTCAGATAACTTTCGTGAAATCAGCCAGATCTTGTCGTTGTTAGACAAAGTGCGTGCAAAGTTTGATATCCCGACGCAGACCTGCGTACTCACACACGTTACGACCACCCTGCGGGCAATCGAGGCGGGACTGCCGGTTGACCTGGTATTTCAATCTATCGGCGGCACCGAGGGCGTTAATCGCAGCTTTGGCGTGACGGCTGCACTATTACAAGAGGCTCATGAAGCCGCACTCTCGTTGCAACGCGGCACCGTCGGCAACAATGTGATGTATTTCGAAACAGGCCAAGGTAGCGCACTTTCGGCGAACGCCTCGCACGGTGTCGATCAACAAACGATCGAAGCGAGGGCTTACGGCTTGGCACGTCGCTTTAAACCGCTATTGTTAAACAGCGTTGTCGGCTTTATTGGCCCCGAGTATCTGTTTGATGGCAAACAGATCATTCGCGCTGGGCTTGAAGACCATTTTTGCGGCAAGTTACTCGGTTTACCCATGGGTTGCGATATTTGTTACACCAATCATGCTGAAGCCGATCAAGATGATATGGATACCCTACTCACCCTCTTAGGCGTAGCTGGCATTAACTACATCATGGGAGTACCCGGCTCAGACGACATCATGTTGGGCTATCAAAGCACTTCGTTTCACGATGCGCTGTATATCAGACGCGTACTTGGCAAAAAGCCAGCGCCAGAATTTGAAGCTTGGCTTGAAAAAATGCAGTTAGTCGATGCCAAGGGGCGGCTCATCAGCCCCGTTGATTCGCAAGCTTTACTGACGTTTTAAGGAGACGGCCGTGTCTAAGCGCTCTATGGTGTCCTCCGAAAAAGCCTCAGTAGTGTCCTCCGAAAAAGCCTCTATAGTGTCCTCCGAAAAAGCCTCAGTAGTGTCCTCCGAAAAAGCCTCAGTAGCATCCTCCGAGAAAGCCTCAGTGGTGTCTTCCAACCAAGCCTCAGTAGCATCCTCCACCAAAGCCTCAGTGGGGTCGCCTGACAATGTCTCAGTGGTATCGCCCGACGAGGCGCCAGTGGCATCGCCTGGTAGCCCCTCAGTGGTATCGACCAACAAAGCGTTCATTTCTGAAGCCACGCCAGCTTGGTTAAAGTTAAAAGAACTAACCAGTGCGCGAATCGCACTGGGCCGCACGGGCGTGAGTTTGCCGACGAAAGATATCCTCGAGCTTCGTATGGCACATGCGCGTGCCCGAGATGCGGTTCACACCGCGCTTGAGGTCGA
>CAMCII010000375.1 GCA_945874505.1 Bordetella parapertussis
GCCAATCGCGTCAGGTGTCATGGCAACCGCGTACTCGCGTAACGCCGCACCGGTGTGCGAAGTTGGATGTGCCATGACCGTGTCGGGGCTGCCCGAGACAATCAACTCACCGCCAGCATCGCCACCCTCTGGACCTAAATCAATGACCCAGTCTGCCGCACGAATTACATCCAGATTGTGTTCAATGATTAACAGTGTGTGGCCAGCACCGAGTAATTTTCTGAAGGCACGCATTAAGCGCGCGACATCGTCAAAGTGCAGACCGGTGGTTGGCTCATCGAATAAAAATAAACTGCCTTTCTTGGCAAGTTTGGCGGTTGAAATACCGCTGCGCGCCGCTTCGGCTAAGTGGCCCGCGAGCTTTAAGCGTTGCGCCTCGCCACCCGATAGCGTGGGCACTGGCTGGCCGAGCTTGACGTACTCAAGCCCGACATCTTCAAGTGGCGCGAGGCCAAGCTGCACATCGCGCAACCCTTTAAAAAACTCAAGTGCTTCAGAGACTGTCATATCGAGCACGGCATCGATCGACGCACGCCGGCCAAGGTGCTCGATCTCAACTTCACGCACTTCGGGCCTAAAGCGTTTGCCGTCGCAATCAGGGCAGCGAATATAGATGTCGGATAAAAACTGCATCTCAACATGCTCGAAGCCCGTGCCACCACAGGTCGGGCAGCGCCCGTCGCCACTGTTAAAGCTAAAGGTGCCGGCGGTGTAGCCGCGCTCGCGCGCAACGGGCGCTTGAGAAAATAGTTTGCGAATTGGGTCAAACGCCCCAACATAACTGGCAGGATTTGAGCGTGCGGTTTTGCCGATTTGCGCCTGATCGACCATCACGACTTCGGCCAACTGCTCGGCACCAAGAATGCGATCAAAGGCGCCGGGTGACTCAGTGGGTTTACCCATGATCTTGAGTAACCCTGGGTAGAGCACATCTTGAATCAAGGTCGATTTACCCGAACCCGAGACGCCCGTGACACAGACTAAGCGACCAAGGGGGATTTCGATCGAAACGTTTTTGAGATTATTCGCGGTCACGCCTTCGAGTAGCAGGCGAGGCGTGTTAGCCGCAACGGGTAAAGGCCTGGGTGCCTCGACCTTCATGCGGCCGCCCATGTATTTGCCGGTTAAGGTTATGGCGTCACGCAGTTCAAGTGGGGTGCCGTCAAAGACGATTTGGCCACCACGCTCGCCGGGGCCTGGGCCCACGTCAATGACACGGTCGGCGGCGATCATGACCTGTGGGTCATGCTCGACCACCACCAAAGTATTACCCGCGTCACGTAAGCGATGCATCACTTCAACCACGCGATGGATATCACGTGGGTGCAGACCGATCGAGGGTTCATCGAGCACAAAGAGCGTATTGACGAGCGAGGTGCCCAGTGCAGTGGTCAAGTTAATCCGTTGCACTTCACCACCCGAGAGCGTGCGACTTTGTCGATCAAGCGTGAGGTACCCTAAGCCAACGTCACACAAAAACTTCAGGCGTGCGCGGACTTCGGTCAGCACCAGATCCATGGCGGCATCCAGCCCCCCGTCAAACTTCAGGGTATCGGCAAACGCGCGTAGTTGAACGATCGGGGTCAGCATCAAATCCTGAATCGATTTGTGTTCAATTTTCCAGAGCAGTGCATCAGGCTTTAGGCGCGCGCCACGACAGGTCGGGCAGGGGGTATAGCTGCGATATTTTGAAAGCAACACCCGCACATGCATCTTGTATGACTTGGTCTCTAGCCAGTTAAAGAATTTTTGTACGCCGTACCACTGGGTTTTCCAGGCACCGCTGCCACCTTTCCACAGTGGGTCGCCATCCAGCACCCAGTCTTTGTGCTCTTGGGGCAAATGGCGCCACGGGGTGTTGACTGAAACGTTGGCACGTTTGGCGTACTTGAGCATCTCTTCGTGACACTCTTTGTAGCTGGGTGTTTGCCACGGTTTCACAGCACCTTGCTCGAGCGTTTTATTCTCGTCGGGGATGACTAAGCCAAAATCGATCCCGATGACGCGACCAAAACCGCGACAGGCCTCGCAGGCGCCAAGCGGCGAGTTAAACGAAAAAGTACTGGGCAAAGGGTCGCTATAACTGATGTTGCAATCAGCGCAGTGCAGCTTGTCGCTGAATTTCCAGACGTCTGTGTCTGCGCCGTCTGGATCAAGCGCATGCACGGCGATTAAGCCGTTGCCCATCTTTAAGGCAATATCAAAGGCCTCCATGACCCGCGATGCTTCAGCCCCCTCAAAGCGAAACCGGTCTTGCACCACACGCAACGTGCGCAATTGGGGCGATAGCGTGGCTGATTTTTTTGTCGTCTTTTTGGCAGGCTTGGCTGAAACGGCGGCAGTGACTGAGTTGGGCTGCGTCGGGTTTTCGTCGGCGTGTATGCGGGTGTAGCCTTGTTGATCCAAAAAGCCCCGCACTTCGTCTTCGGTAAAGTTGACGGGCACTTGAACCGGAAAGGTGACCACTAAGCGCGGATTACCTGCTTTGGCAGAGCGCTCAGCGACAGCGGCAAAAATCGAGGCTGTGCTGTCGCGGCAGACCGCCTGGCCACAGCCCCGACAGCTCAACTGTGCGCCGCGCGCAAAGAGCAGTTTCAAGTGGTCATTGAGTTCGGTCATGGTGCCTACAGTGCTGCGTGAACTGCGCACCGGGTTGGTCTGATCAATCGCAATCGCGGGCAAGATGCCTTCAATGCGGTCAACCACTGGCTTATCCATACGGTCTAGAAACTGTCGCGCGTAGGGCGAGAAGGTTTCGACGTAGCGCCGCTGACCCTCGGCATATAGCGTATCAAAGGCCAGTGAACTCTTGCCCGAGCCACTCACACCCGTAATCACGGTCAAGTCGCCCGTGTTCAGGGTCAGGTCAAGATTCTTGAGATTGTTCTGGCGCGCGCCAGTAATGCGAATAGTTGGGTTCATGAGGTGATTTTAAAGCGGCAGTTGCTGATCTTGGCTGATCCCTTGGCAATATCCCTAAAGCGCTGAAAAGCACTCCTAAATCCCGCCAAAGCTGCTTTTAGAGTACTATCACGGGTTCCCTACCGGAGAATTGCTATGGCTTCAGAAACAAAACGTACGCGCCGCAACACGCTCGAGCGCCGTTGCTTAGGCAAGGCCTTCAAGCGCCTGTTCGTCAACGCCCCTAAAGGCGTGTTCAAAATGCTTGAGAAAGTCAAAAAAGCCTAAGTGTTATATAGTCTTTTTTGGTAAATCAGAGGCTCAGTCATGAAAGTGGCTGGGCTTTTATTTTGGTGCGCCCAATCAGGTAGGCCTCGTGCTGTCTACTTGAGCGGTGTCGCTAGAGCCCGGCGCTCTTGAATGCCATTTTTCGTCAGCCGATTGCATCGATCTCGTAGCGGTTAACTTTGTTGGGAAACAAGGGTTATCCCTAGGTGCCACATGGGCATGTTGCACCCACGCCGCGAGTGATAATCGACCAATCAATAAAACAATCGGAGAGATCAGCATGAGTAGCTCAACAAGATGGGTAAAGCGTCCAGAAGGCTCGACTTGGGGCGATTTTGGGCCCGATGACCAGCGCGGCCGGATTAATTTGCTGACCCCTGAAAAAATCAAACAAGGCGTCGCCGAGGTTGAGCACGGGATCCCTTTTTGCTTGAGCCTGCCGCTCGATTTGCCGGGGGGTAATTTGTTGAACCCGCGGCGGTTTCCGCCCGTCATACGTCCGACGTTGCGCGAAGGGCGGCCCAACATGAACTATCGCCTGTTTGCCGACAATGACCAGCACACCGATGTCATCAGCGACGATTTGGTCGTGATGCATCTGCAGTACTCAACGCAGTGGGATAGCTTAGCGCACGTGGGTTCGCTGTTTGATGCGAATAACGACGGCATCCCTGAGGCTGTTTACTACAACGGCTATCGCGCTGGGCAAGACATTCAAGGCCCCACCGACGGAAAAGACGCGGGCGTGCCCCTACCGGGTGATCAGCGCAGTACCTCAAACGCGATTGCTCTGGGCATACAAAATATGGCCGAGTCTTGTGTACAAGGCCGTGGTGTGATGATCGATTTTCATGCTCACTTTGGTAACAAGCGTGAAAACATCA
>CAMCII010000376.1 GCA_945874505.1 Bordetella parapertussis
GTTATCCCGCCTAACTCGCTCGCTCTGGGGTGATCAGTTTGGTCTGGACTTGCTGTCCAGTTTGCCGTGGACTAGCCGATCAGTTTGCCGTGGACTGGGTGATCAGTTTGCCGTGGACTGAGTGTCCAGTTTGGTCTGGAAAACGCAATGGGCATACAAAGCCTCACGGTTTGTTGCGAATCAATGCGCCTACTCTGCTGGGTCAGTTGTTGATGGGTCGCATTGCCGCGCAGTTCACAATGGCCTATCCCGACGTCAAACTGTCGATCACACTTGAAGATCGTCAGGTGGATCTAGTGAGTGAAGGCTATGATCTCGTCATTCGGGTCAATCCAGAGCCAAGCTCTGAACTCGTTGGTCGCTGCTTTGTAAAAGATCAAGTTCATATCGTTTCAACGCCTGAGCTAAAAAAACGATATGCCCGTGCGGGCCAAACACTACAAAGTCCGCTCCCCGTCATTGTTCGAGAATCTCAGCGAAGTGCTAAAAGTTGGCGAATGTTAGGACCAACGCCCAAAGAGATACCGACGCAAACGGTCTTGCAACTTCCACTTTTAGTGATGATTCGTGACGCCGCTCTAACGGGGCTTGGTGCTGCAAAACTACCGAATCTTGTTGTCGCTGATGACTTGAAGGCTGGTCGCCTCGTTTCATGGGGCGCGGCGACCGATCAACCTTCAGAATTGTGGGTACTGCACACGTCGAGGCGCCTGCCAAGTGCGAAGGTCAAAGCCTTTATCAGTTTTCTAGAAACTGAGTTCGGCAAAGCTACTGCTTGGTCTAGCAAAAAAACCTAAAACTCAGCGCAATCGGTACTGTTCAAATTCAGTTTTACCCCATCCAACTTGATGGAACGATTTCTCTCATTGCTTGCTCACTGAGAAAAAATGCCCGGCCAACCGGTATGAACCTATATGAGAACACTGCATACAGGCATTAAGGAGCAAGTTCATGGCCACTAACTACAACTCATCTTCCGACCCACGGGCTGAAAAAATAGGTGACGTGCTGGACGCCCTGTCTAGTAGCATCGCCAAAACCGCAGCCAGCGAATCCACGCCCGCGCACCAACTCCTGGTTCAAGTGGCCCCTGCCGAACCTGCCCGCCAACTCCTGACCGAAATAATGCTCGCCGATCGTTGGGTGTGCTCAGTCGCACGCCTTCAGCGCTGGCGCACCGTCGGCGAGGGCCCGCAGTACTTGAAGATCGTGGGGAAGGTCTTGTACAAGCTTAAAGACATTGAGGCCTATGAAGAAGCCTGTTTGATCCGGAAGGTATTCTAGGAGCGGACCCGAGTTGACCCCTAACGGGTTGGAAATTGTTCGAACGACTTGGAATCAGTTCGAAATAGTTTTGGCGGAGGCGCAGGGATTCGAACCCTGGATGCAAGTTTTAGCTCACATACTCCCTTAGCAGGGGAGCCCCTTCAGCCTCTCGGGCACGCCTCCAAACCAAGTGCGAATTCTAGCATGAGACAAGCTTAGCTTCCCCACGCTCGGCAAGCAGACTGAACAAGCTACTGCAATTGGTTGTCCGAGCAACATTTGCATACATACTTTTACAAAAAAACACTTGATTTTCGATTGCTCCACCAATCACACTGATACTTGGCCACACAGACTTCAACTAACATCTTATGCCCGACCAGCCGCTTTCAAAAGGACGTAACTTTATCGGGGTGCGCATCTCAACTCAACACTTGCCCCCAACCGAAATCAAAGCAGAGAATCGTCTTGACGCAAGCTTGGATGCCGATGGCATACGCACACTAAGTCTAGGCACCTTCAGTAGAAAGAACTTTGCGCGTGAACTGGTAGCTCAGCAACATGAGATGCCAATGGGCGACTTGATCATTAAAGAGTTGCGGGAGGGCGAGCGCTATTAACGCGGTATGTACACGCGGGTGTGTGAATGACACTGCTAACCAACGATATCTAATAGTAAGTTCGTACCCCTTTCGCAAAGCGATGCGACGCCAAACGTGCCAAAAGCTTCTCTTTTTGTGTGTCATACATCAAACTGCTTTCGATTAATGCGGGCCATAGTTCCAACGCTTTTGACACCGTGTCTTTAATCAAAGTGGCGCAAGGCTTTTCTGCGACGCCAACGCGCTCGCAAAAGGTTCTGAGCGTGGCAGGGCTCAGCCCAATTGGCGTTTTTTTGCCCGCGTTATCTCGGTAAAGCGCCAAGGCGCTGCCCTGCCCGCCCAAATAAACAGACCACGCGACAATATCAAAGGCTTTCGATAAAACAGGTGTTCGGCCGTCTGGGTATATCAAGCAAAAGTTTTTAAGATGCGCATCGTAATTGCCCATTAGGTCGTTAACGACCAGCAGTCTCAACAACTCGTGCACAGCGTTCACGCCCAAGCTTTCGGGAAAGCGCATCATCAGCGATCCCAGGGCCGCATAGGATGCCCCCATGTATTTTTGTTGAGGATCGACATTCAGCACTTGAGCGAAGTCTTCGCAATGAATCCGTTTGGGACCATCGCGATCAAATCGCGTCACTGCCAAGAAATGACTGCTACCCCCAAGCGCGTATCCATGCTCTATATCCATCTGCGCTAAAGGTACTAACTTATGCTCGCAAACACTCGCGCCTGCAGTTTGCGCGAGCCCTAGGCTTAAGTGTTCAACCTCTGGAAGCCTTGGCCGGTCAATTTGCGGCAACTTACCAATAATTCGAGTGACGCCTTGGCGCTTACGTGCAACATACCGCCCACCTAATTCAATCAATCCCAACTTGGGTTGCGCACCAGAAATTGATACCCCTAACGGCAACGGTTCTGCGGTCGCCGACATGTTTAGCGGCGCGTTCTCTTGCGTGAGCAGTGCCGTGAACTGGTCTTTTGTTAACGTCGCGGGAAGCGCCTTGACCGCGCCAGGTAGATCAAGCCCACAGGCCGCGAATAAAGCAAAATGGTCATCCTCTCGACAGCCTCGAATTTGCGCAAGGTGCGTTTTAAACACACCTTCTGGCAGCATGTTTTGAAAAAATGCGGGCAACCTTCCATCTTTGCCGTTGAACAGCGAACTACCAAGATCGCTCCAAAGCGACTGTTGCTGTTCAGGATGTTGCGCCAACATACTCAACGATACGGTGGCTTGTTGGGTATCAGCAGAAAAACGTTTGTCGGCAACAAACCGAATCATCGGAGCAATTGCACGATTATCAAAACGAAAAAGCTTGCCGATCAACCTCTGCGCCAGAAAAATATCCAAAATCTCTACGTTAGACATTAGAGATCCTGAAGACCTTCTGTCATCGTCGCGACGTGTTGGACATTGACTTGAACAGTGGTTTCAAAGGCGCGGGCGACGTCACGCGGCACAATCAGCACTTCTTGGCCGTTGGCTTCGGCAATTGCCAACAGCGTTGTCACACCAAAATTATGCTCTCCGCTCAGAGCCCGACTGACACTTTGTCTGGTTAACCCAGTTTGACGCGCAAGATCAATGTCAGTCATTGGTTTGCGTCCACTGAGCAAGCCCTTGGCGATCGCTTTTAGAGTGTTCATCATATTTAACTTATCAAAATAAGTTAAATTAATTTAACACATTATGTGCATTTAACATGAAATAAAAAGTTAAATACATTTAACATTTAATAAAAAAGTTAAATATATTTAACAATAACTAAACCTTCGTCGGTGCAGCGGTTTCCAGTCCAAAGGCTTTATGCAGCGCGCGAACGGCGAGCTCCATGTACTTGTCGTCTATCAGTACCGAAGTTTTGATCTCGCTAGTGCTGATCATTTGGATATTGATATTTTCTTGAGCGAGAGTTTTGAACATCAAGCTTGCTACGCCAGCATGCGAGCGCATGCCGATGCCAACAATCGACACCTTGGCGACTTTGTCATCTGATAAAACTTCACTCGCACCCACGGCCGGCGCAATGGAGCCCTTGAGTAGTGCGAGCGTGCGATTGAATTCGTTGCGATGCACGGTAAAAGTGAAATCAGTTGTGCCAGCCACTGACTGGTTTTGCACAATCATATCGACGTCAATATTGGCATCTGCCACTTTGCCCAAGATCGCAAAAGCAATACCTGGTTTGTCAGGTAC
>CAMCII010000377.1 GCA_945874505.1 Bordetella parapertussis
CCTTGATCGAAGTTAGCCACTTAAGTTCAATAGGTCGAGTGTTTATCTAAACCAACCTCTTGCATGACGGTTGTTGAAATCTCTTCGATTGATTTTGTGGTTGTTGAAAGCATTGGGATCGAATCGCGTCGCATCAGGCGTTCTGCCTCTGCAACTTCGTGTCGGCATTGCACCAGTGAAGAATACACGCTGTCGGGTCGACGCTCGTTACGTACTTCGGTTAAACGTTCGGGTTGAATCGTGAGCCCAAACAATTTATGTTTGTACTGCGTTAAGGTACTAGGGAGCGCATTACGCTCAAAGTCTTCGGGGATCAGTGGAAAATTTGCGGCTTTAATCCCGTATTGCATGGCAAGGTACAAGCTAGTTGGTGTCTTGCCGCAGCGTGACACGCCAATCAAAATCACATCGGCTTGTGATAAGCCTCTGACAAACTGCCCATCGTCATGAGCCAGGCTAAAGTTAATCGCTTCGATGCGATTGCGATAGGCGATCGAACTGACAGACAGATGCGACTTACCAATTGAGTGGCTTGATTTGACGCCTAGATTCAGTTCAAGTGGTTCAACAAAAGCACCGAACAAATCCAAGAACAAAGCGTTAGCCATTTTGACACGCGCCAAGATGTCTGGATTCACAAGCGTCGTAAACACAATAGGCTGATTACCCTGATCGACGGCACAGCGATTGATACGGCCTACAACGCCGTCGGCCTTCTCAACGCTGTCAACAAAGGGCATGCGAACTTGCTTGAAACTGACAGATTCAAATTGCGATAAAACAGAATGACTAAAGGTTTCAGCCGTAATCCCTGTGCCATCTGAGATGATAAAGACGGTGCGATCGAGTGGCGAGCTATTCATGAAATTTTTATCCGAAAAAAGGATTCATGAGTAGTATAATGCGATGCAACAAATGAGAGTGTTTTCGCAATGCTTTCAAGTTTAAACACACCGAAAGTTGTGGACAACTAAGGCCAGTTTGGTCAGCCTGTTAGGCACGCTGACCAAACTCGCTTTCTTATATTGTCCAAGGTGATTTCTATGTCGTATGTTGTTTCATTTGAGCAACTCCGGATGACGGATGTTGACTCAGTCGGAGGAAAAAACGCATCACTCGGTGAAATGATCAGTCAACTCGCGGATGCAGGCGTGCGTGTACCGGGTGGGTTTGCCACAACCGCACAAGCGTTTCGTGACTTTCTGTCTGGAACGGGTCTTGATCATCGTATCGCTGAACGTCTGACCACTCTAAATTCTGAGGATGTGCGCGAATTGGCTCTCGCCGGTGCGCAAATCCGTCAATGGATTACTGAAGCACCGCTTCCCCAGCGCCTGAATGACGACATTAAGGCTGCCTTTGTGCTGCTTGACGCTGATGGTAAAGGTTCGTTTGCGGTACGCTCTTCGGCTACCGCCGAAGACTTGCCTGATGCGTCTTTTGCGGGTCAGCAAGAAACATTTTTGAACGTTGTTGGTTTTGACGATGTCATCGACAAAATTCGCCATGTCTTCGCCTCGCTGTATAACGATCGTGCAATTTCGTACCGTGTGCATAAAGGCTATGCCCATGCAGACGTTGCGCTATCTGCTGGTATTCAACGGATGGTGCGGTCTGACAAGGGCAGCGCAGGGGTCATGTTCACGCTCGATACTGAATCGGGCTTTGAAGATGTAGTGTTCATCACCTCGTCTTATGGCTTAGGCGAAACTGTCGTTCAAGGCGCAGTCAACCCTGACGAGTTTTACGTGTTCAAACCCACGCTTGCGTCTGGTTTTTATCCGATCGTCAATCGGCGCATTGGGTCAAAGCTTCTCAAGATGGAGTTTGACCCAGAGCGCGCCGAAGGTCGTGCCGTTCGCACCGTTGATGTGCCGGTCTCTGAACGTAATCGTTTCTCGCTGACTGACGATGAAGTCATTGAACTTGCGCGCTATGCGGTCATCATTGAAAAACACTATCAACGCCCCATGGATATTGAGTGGGGTCGCGATGGCATTGACGGCAAAATCTACATCTTGCAAGCGCGCCCAGAAACCGTGAAATCACAGCAAGGTCACAACGATGTGCAGCAACGCTATCGTTTAAAAGCAACCGGTCAGGTGTTAATTACGGGTCGCGCGATCGGTCAAAAAATCGGTTCAGGTCGAGTGCGTATTGTTGGCGACATTTCAGAAATGGATCAGGTGCAGCCAGGCGATGTCTTGGTCACAGACATGACCGACCCAAACTGGGAGCCCGTCATGAAACGCGCAGCAGCGATTGTGACGAACCGTGGTGGTCGTACCTGCCATGCGGCGATCATTGCGCGTGAACTTGGCATCCCAGCAGTCGTTGGCTGCGGCGACGCGACTGGCTGCCTGACTGAAGGCTCGATGGTCACTGTCTCGTGCGCAGAGGGTGATGAAGGACGAATTTACGACGGGTTAATCGAAACTGAAGTTGAAGAAGTTCGTCGCGGCGTGATGCCTGAGATTGGCCTAAAAATCATGATGAACGTCGGCAACCCGCAGCTTGCGTTTGATTTTTCACAGATCCCTAATCATGGTGTCGGGTTGGCGCGACTCGAGTTTATTATTAACAACAACATCGGCATTCACCCGAAAGCGGTGCTTGATTATCCAAATATTGATACCGAACTTAAAGTGGCCGTCGAATCGGCCGCACGTGGTCATGCCAGCCCGCGCACGTTCTTTGTCGAAAAACTTGCAGATGGTATTGCAACCATTGCTGCTGCCTTTTATCCTAAATCGGTCATCGTACGCTTGTCTGATTTCAAGTCAAACGAATATCGCAAGCTTGTAGGAGGCGCACGCTACGAGCCCGAAGAAGAAAATCCGATGTTGGGTTTTCGCGGGGCTTCACGTTACGTTTCTGAAGATTTTTCCGAGTGTTTCAAAATGGAATGCGAAGCGCTCAAACGCGTACGTGAACAAATGGGCCTCACCAACGTAGAGATCATGGTGCCTTTTGTGCGCACGGTAAAGCAGGCCGAGCGTGTCGTAAAGCTGTTGGCAGATCACGGCTTGGCGCGTGGAGAAAATGGGTTACGCGTCATCATGATGTGTGAGGTTCCGTCGAATGCCATTTTGGCCGAGCAGTTTCTTGAGCACTTTGATGGTTTCTCGATCGGCTCAAATGACATGACTCAGCTGACGCTTGGCTTAGATCGCGATTCAGGGATGGAGCTATTAGCCGCTGACTTTGATGAGCGTGATGATGCCGTCAAGTTCATGCTGCAACGCGCGATTGGCGCCTGCCTCAAAGCGGGCAAGTATGTTGGCATTTGCGGTCAGGGCCCGAGTGATCATCCTGATCTTGCGCAGTGGCTTAAGGATGAAGGCATTTTGTCAATGTCGTTAAACCCTGACACGGTTGTTGATACTTGGCAGCGTTTAGCAGCAAAATAGTTTTGTATTTTGCTGCCATGACCCTAACGGGTTGGGGTTGCGGTACTGAGATAGACTTTTAGCAAAAAGCGAAGCATTTCAAATATGTCTTCGCTTTTTGCTTTCTTGGCTCCAACGAGAAGTGTAGCAGCCAAGAACTTTTACTTTTTCGGTTGCAACAAGAAGCATCTCTGTCAAGAAAGAGAGAGGCCTGAGATGCGAGAAAGTGCTTTGGGTACTAAGCGTCGAGGTTTTTTAGCGCAGGGTGCTTAATCTCGATTACGGGTATCGTGCTTCATCAGGCGTTCTTTTTCGCGCGCCCAGTCTTTTTCTTGCGAGGCGTCGCGCTTGTCGTGCAGCTTTTTACCTTTACCCAGGCCAAAATCTAGCTTGATACGACCATTTTTGTAGTGCAAATTAATCGGTACCAAGGCAAAGCCGCGTTGCTCGACCTTGCCGATGAGTTTGCTAATTTCTTCGGCCTTGAGCAGCAGCTTACGGGTGCGGGTGGCGTCAGGCAAAATATGGGTTGAAGCCGACAATAAAGGGCTAATATGCATGCCAATTAGCCATATTTCGGCCTCAAGCACGACCACATAGCTTTCTTTTAGTTGTGCCCGACCCTCGCGAATTGCTTTGACTTCCCAGCCTTGCAGCACGAGGCCAGCCTCGAAGCGTTCT
>CAMCII010000378.1 GCA_945874505.1 Bordetella parapertussis
TTGACCCAAGCACTCAACGACCCAAGTGTGAAGGGGATTGTGTTGATTGGCACGCCTCGCGCTTTTTCGGGTGGTGCAGACATTACTGAGTTTGGTACCCCAAAGACCACACACGAACCAACTCTTCGTACGGTCGTTCAGACGATGGAAGCCGGCAACAAACCTGTGGTTGCCGCCATTAGTGGCTTTTGCCTGGGTGGAGGTCTTGAACTGGCGCTCGGCTGTCACTTTCGAATCGCCTTGCCCGATGCAACCTTAGGATTGCCAGAAGTCAAACTTGGCATCTTGCCAGGCGGTGGTGGCACCCAACGTTTGCCACGTTTGCTTGGCTTTGAAAAAGCCGTTGACATGATTGTAGCGGGCGTACATCTCCCTGCTAGCAAATTTAAAGATACTCTTTTGCTCGATCAAATCGTCGAAGGCGATTTGCTTGAAGCTGCGCTGGCCTTCACACGTAAGATCGTCGCACAAAACGAACCGCTCAAGCGTGTGCGTGATCGCACAGTACCCGATATCCCCAGCGACGAAGCGCTAGCTGAAAAAAGAAAAGCCGTGGTTGCAGCAGCCAAACGGTTTCCAGCACCGGTCAGTTGCTTTGATGCAGTCTGTGCCAGTTTCAAATCTACATCATTCGATGAGGGCTTGGCTGAAGAACGACGCCTCATTACTGAGCTCTTCAAATCGCCAGAATCACACGCCCTGCGCTACACCTTTGCCGCTGAACGCGCCGCAGCAAAAATCCCAGGTTTACCCGATAACACGCCCTTACGTACGATTAATAAAGTCGGTGTGATTGGTGCCGGCACCATGGGTGGTGGCATCACCATGAACTTCATCAGCGCGGGCCTGCCCGTTGTGCTGCTCGAAACCAAACAAGAAGCGTTAGACAAGGGCCTAGCCACGATTCGTAAAAATTACGAAACCTCAATGAAAAAGGGCAAACTCACACAAGCGCAGCTCGACGCGTGCATGGCCCTCATCCACCCAACGCTTAGCTATCAAGACTTCAGTGATATGGATTTGGTGATTGAAGCCGTGTTCGAAAACATGGACGTCAAAGAGCAAGTCTTTAAAACACTCGATGGCGTGGTGAAACAAGGTGCGATTCTGGCGTCGAATACCTCAGCGCTCAACATCGATCAGATTGCTCAGTTCACCAAGCGCCCGCAAGACGTCATTGGTTTGCATTTCTTCAGCCCTGCCAATGTGATGCGGCTGCTTGAAGTCGTGCGTGGCGACAAGACTGCGCCCGACGTACTGGCCACCTGCATGAACATGGCTCGCAAGATTAAAAAGATTGCAGTGGTCTCGGGCGTGTGTGACGGCTTTATTGGCAACCGAATGTTGGCTCAGTACCGCGCGGCTGCTAACGAACTGATGGTTCAAGGTGCGCTCCCTCAACAAATCGATGGTGCCATTCAGGCCTTTGGTTTTGCGATGGGCCCTTTTAGGGTTGCCGATTTGGCCGGTTTAGATATTAGCTGGGCTGGGCGTAAGCGCCGTGCTGCAGCAAGCCCAACACCGGTTGCACCGATTGTTGACGACTGGATCTGCGAGGCGGGTCGCTTTGGGCAAAAAACTGGGGCTGGCTGGTATCGCTACGAGGCAGGCAAGCGCGATGCGATCCCTGACCCGATCGTCGAGGCCATGATTACCAAATACCGTTCAGAAAACGGAATCAAACCTCGCAAAATCGAAGATAGCGAGATCATTGAGCGTTGCATGTTTGCTTTGGTCAATGAGGCTGCACGCATCCTTGAAGAGCGCATCGCCGCGCGGGCGTCGGATGTGGATATTGTGTATTTGAACGGCTATGGGTTTCCGGCCCATGTCGGCGGGCCGATGCACTATGCCAACACAGTGGGCTTGCCCAAGGTCTTACAACGACTCAAAGACTTTGCCGCCGAGCCTGGAGCCAATCCAAAATGGCAGCCTGCAGCGCTGATCGTGCGTTTAGTTGAGCGTGGCACTGGCTTTAATTAACCCGGAACACCATAAATACTATTTAAATAGTTTTTATGATAAATTAGTATAAAAAATTTAATAAATACTATTTAAATAGTATTTATTAAAATAAATGAGAAATTTAAGGTAAAATCCTATTTAATTAGGATTTAATGTGAGAACAGTCAAAACAACTCCTTTTCCTCCCCCTTCGTTGGCGACAGCACAAGAGTTTGGGCAAGCAGTGCGTGCAGCCAGAACTGCGACCGGAATGCCGCTCACGCAGGCAGCTATGGTGGTCGGCGTCGCATCCCAAACGCTACAAGATATCGAAACTGGTACGGGCACTGTCGCCTTAAGCACGGCACTCAAAGTTGCCCATGAACTCGGTGTATCGTTCTTCGTAACACCCAGTCGTCAGAAGTCAATCGTTGCACATGCGATTCAGTCAACGCTAAGCACAAGTCCTTCAGATTTGTCGATCAACGACTCACGCGATTGATTACCATGATCGAATTAAACGTCCATATCAATCAGCAACCACTAGGCATGTTGAGCAGTGACCTTGCCGACGGGCTTTTCGCATTTCAGTATCACGATCTTGAGAAATCAGAACGCACAAGGGGTTTTGCACTTAGCCCCAGACTACCGTCTACCCTGAGACAAGCTCACCCCACGCGAGAACACAGTTACGAGGTAAAAGTTTTTTTTGAAAACCTCATGCCAGAGGGACAAGGCTTAGACGACGCTTCGATACTTTATCAAGTCTCGAAAGCTAACTTAACAGGGCTACTCATTCACTTAGGACGCGACCTCGCGGGTGCACTAAGCGTCACGACTGTCAACGCCAACGAGCACGAAGTGCGGGCCGCTGAAGCGAACATGCGACTGGTTACTCCTGAGGAGCTTTCAGAAAGAATTCGTGATCGGGCAAACAAGTCTTTTTCTGTATGGGACGGGAAACTGCGCCTCTCCGTTGCTGGGTATCAAGACAAAATTGTAGCGTTCGAGAAACAAGCCTCTTGGTACTTCGTGGATGGGCCTGACCTCGCGTCAAACATCATTCTTAAACCAGAGCCAAAATCTGCAGTCATGGCCGGCATGACTGGCAATGAGTTTCTGTGCATGCGTCTAGCACGCCTAGCTGGCATTGAGGTCGCAAACGTTCGGCTCACCCATCTACCCGAACCAGTTTTAATAATCGAGCGCTTTGATCGCATCACCAGTTCAGACTTTAAAACGGTTGAGCGACTCCATGTCATCGACGGCTGCCAGGCACTTGGGCTTTCACCCGCCATGAAATATGAGAAACCCTTCGGTGTGTCACGCGACGTCAAGCATATTCGCGATGGCGCGAGCTTACCGATGCTTTTCAAGTTACTTAAACTCAGCTCACAACCCGCCTTAGATCGCTTAAAACTACTGCGTTGGGTGATCTTTCAGGTACTGATTGGCAACACGGATGCCCATGCAAAGAATCTTTCCTTCTTTTACGGACCAGACGGCCTGCGGCTTGCGCCGGCCTACGACCTTGTCTGCGCTCCAGCCTTTACGTCGGTGGCACTCGACGATGAATACGCAATGGGGATCGGTGACGCGTTCACCCTGAACGAGCTTAGCCCCTTAGAATGGGCCGAGTTTGCACACCGGTGTGGCTTATCTAAAAAACTAGTGGCAACAGAGCTTGCACGACTAAGCAAACGGGTTTTAGTCGAACTCAATAAACTTAACACTCTAGCGGCCGAGAATCTGATATCTGCGGCAATGGCTCAAGCGGTCATCGACTATATTCAACAAGCGTGTCAGGTGCAGCAAGACCAAGCTGCGCGGATCGCAGACGTTGACTCTGAGTTGCTCTCGTTTCGGCCTTAACAGCCTAAAGGTAGAATAATAAATTTTTTACTAATCTATTGATTTTTATAAAATTTAATTGAATTAAAGTAGCACATCTTTATATTTAAATTAGTACATCAATTTTGGTGCAAGGCCTCAATTACAAAAAATCCAGCCCTGCATTGATATGTGATGGCTTCGCACGCGATCACATAAACCGTATCAATCGCCCGTAAAAGCATCGGTTGGTGCACCCCAGCTCGTATACCCGCCATCAACTGGCAGGGTG
>CAMCII010000379.1 GCA_945874505.1 Bordetella parapertussis
TATTCGTACTATAGTGACAGGTGTAAATATAGCAGTACAAACCAACGGGTACTTTGGCATGACAGCAACATCACTAATCTTTTCTGAGCGCATGGCGGTCTTAGCGAAAACCCATGCCAATCACCCCGCATTAATTGACCGTGACTGCCCAACAACTTTTGCGGCACTGCACCAACAAACACTGCAGCTCGCCGGCAGTATGGCCGCTATTGGCATCAAAGCCCATGACCGCGTGGCCGTCTGGTTACCCAACTGCACGGCCTGGGTGCAAACCTTTTTAGCCTGCGCCCACTTAGGCGCGACGGTCTTGGCCGTCAACACTCGCTTTCGCAGTCAAGAAGTGGCCGACATTATCGGCCGTGGCAAGGCTGACTGGCTGGTGTTGTGGCCTGATTTCAAAGGCATCGCCTTTGCTGACATGCTCGCTGATATTCCACAAGATGTCCTAGCGCGCCTGCGCGGTGTACTGGCGGTTGGCGATCCAGGCAGCAACGCGATGACAGCAATCGCCAAGCGCGGGCATGTCTTGCACGCCTTTAGCGACCTACTTCAACACACTCACCCCACCCCAAAAGCTTTCGGTCAGGCACCGGCGCTTTGCTTTACCACCTCAGGCACCACCTCACTACCAAAGTTTGTCGTGCATGATCAGCACTCTTTGATTGTTCACGCCGATTCAATGCAACAGGCGTTTGACTACGATCAGACCAGCCGCATTCTGGCGAGTGCGCCTTTTTGTGGCGCCTTTGGATTTTCGACCCTCACAGGTGGGCTGGCCACCGGCTGCACCGTTGTGTGCGAACCGGTCTCTGACACGCACAGCACGCTTGAACAAATTCGTCAGCATCAGGTCACCCACACCTATGCCAATAACGAATCCCTGTTAAAGCTCTTTGAAGCCGCCCCTTCTCCTGCCACCTTCGCAACCTGCAAACTGTTTGGCTTTGCAAGTTTTTCACCCGCCATCACCAACTTGCTTGAAGAGGCTGAGCGCAACCACGTCGCGCTCACTGGTTTGTACGGCTCAAGTGAATTACAAGCGCTCATGGCGGCACAACCGCTTGACTCTTCGCAAGGCGATGTCAGCGTGCGCTATTTAGCGGGCGGGCGGCTGATACACCCAGGCGCACGGGTGCGCGTGCGCGACCCGGCGACTGGTCAGTTGGCGCCACATGGCGAATCGGGCGAAATCGAAATCAAATGCGCCAGCCAGCTGTTGAGCTATCTTGATAACCCCGATGCAACCGCGCAAGCCTATACCCCTGATCTCTTTTTTAAAACGGGCGACCTAGGCTACACGGTGAGTGACACGCAGTTTGTGTTTCAAACGCGCATGGGCGACTCAATGCGCTTGTCAGGTTTTTTAGTCAATCCAGCAGAGATCGAACACGCCATCGAAGCGCTGCCCGGCGTACAGGCCTGTCAAGTGGTTGGTGCTACACAGGGTACAAAAATCTTGCCCGTCGCGTTCGTAATCTTGTATGCGGGCTCGCAAGCGGATCCCCTTCGCTGGGCCACCGAGTGCAAACGCACCATGGCGGGCTACAAGGTACCCGTACATTTTGAAGTCGTGAGCGAGTTTCCGACTATTCAAAGTGCCAACGCCGTCAAGATCTTAAAAAACAAACTGCGCGAAAGGGCCAGTGAAATCCTTGCGAGAAAATCCTAAATGTTTAACCCCGATTCCTTACTCTTACCCTTTTTTGATGACAGTCATCGCCAACTGCACGATGACTTACACAAGTGGTCTGTACAACGATTCACCAACCGCGTGCACCAAGGTAACGTCGATCAAACCTGCGTAGACCTTACACGCACGTTAGGTCAAGCGGGCTGGCTACGGTACTGTGTGCCGGCACAGTATGGCGGTGCCTTGCCCGCGCTTGATTCACGCAGCCTGTGTTTGATCCGGCAAACTCTGAGCTACTACGATGGCTTAGCCGATTTTGCCTTTGTCATGGCGGGTTTAGGTAGCGGGCCAATCTCGTTATTTGGATCTGACTATCTCAAAGAAAAATATCTACCCAAGGTCGCCACCGGCGAACTGATCGCAGCGTTTGCCTTGTCTGAACCTGACGCAGGCTCTGACGTTGCTGCCATGACGACACGCGCCACGCGCACGGCAACGGGCTATCGCTTCAATGGCGTTAAAACCTGGATCTCGAACGCTGACATCGCAGATTTTTATATCGTGTTTGCCCGCGTTGAGGGTGACGAGGCTGAAGGCGTCACCGCCTTTGTGGTAGATGCGACGACGCCTGGTTTAAACGTCAGCGAGCGCTTTGACGTCATTGCGGCCCACCCGATTGGTAGCCTGACCTTCACTGACTGCGAGATCCCGGCTTCGCAACGCTTGGCCCAACCCGGCCAGGGTTTTAAAGTCGCCATGCAAAATCTTGATGTGTTCAGAGCCTCGGTGGGTGCCGCGGCCTTAGGCTTTGCCGAGATCGCTCTGGATATGGGTATCAGTCGCGCCACCACACGCCCAATGTTCGGTGCGATGTTGTCTGATTTGCAGATGACACAAGGCGCCATTGGCGATATGTGCACAGAAATCGATGCGGCCACGCTATTAATCTATCGCGCGGCCTGGGAGCGCGACGTTTTACAACGCCGCACCACAAAATCTGCAGCCATGGCTAAGATGTTTGCGACTGAAGCCGCCCAACGCGTGATTGACCGCTGCGTACAGTTACACGGTGGCCTGGGCGTCAAAGTCGGGCACCCGTTAGAAATGTTGTATCGTGAAATTAGAGCACTACGTATTTATGAAGGCGCGACCGAAGTGCAACAAGTCATCATCGCACGCGAAACACTTAAAAATAAAACCTCAGGAGTCATTTGATGAACGGTTCAGAAGCTATGGTGCACACCCTACTTGAGGGTGAAGTCGATGTCTGTTTTGCCAATCCTGGCACCTCTGAAATGCACTTTGTTTCAGCACTCGATCGGGCACCAGGAATGCGTTGCGTGTTGGGCTTGTTTGAAGGTGTGGTCAGTGGCGCAGCAGATGGCTACTATCGCATGGCTGAGAAGCCCGCTGCCACACTATTGCATCTAGGCCCTGGCCTAGGCAATGCGCTGGCCAATATCCACAACGCCAAACGTGCTTATTCAGGCATGGTCAATATCGTGGGGCAGCACGCACTGGATCATATCCATAACAACGCGCCGCTCAACTCTGACGTTGAAGCGGTTGCCCGCCCCATGTCAAACTGGGTCAAGACCACCATGTCGGCCGCCGCCGCGCCGTTAGACACCGCTGAGGCGATCTCACAGGCGCGCAGCACACCCGGCCGCATCGCCACGCTGGTGCTGCCAGCCAACTGCGCCTGGGAGCCCTCTGACCCAGGCCACTATTCAACAGCGCCCGCGCAAACTGCGGCAGCTCCGTTGGCTGATACCGTGCTGGCCTTGGCCCGCTTGCTGTCCGATCGCAAAACTGCCGAAGCAACCACCTTGTTACTTGGCGGGCCTGCCCTGCGCGCCAAGTCAGCGACACTTGCTGGAAAAATTGCCGCGCACACAGGTTGTAAATTAGCGTGTGAGCCACGCAACCCTCGCATGGAGCGCGGCCGCGGTCGCGTCAATATTGCGCCCTTACCTTTTCCGGTAGACGGTGCGGTGGCAATGATCAAAGATGCCAAGCATCTGGTACTTGTCGGTAGCGCCCCGCCAGTGGCCTTTTTTGCCTATCCCAACAAGCCACGCATGATCAAGCAGCCTGATTGCGAAGTGCACACCTTGGCCACGCTGACGCATGACATCGAAGCCAGCCTGCAAGCGTTAGTGGATGCCTTAGGCGCACAAAACACCGCCCCCGCGCAATTGTCGACAGGCCCCATCATCACTGACTTGCCTACCGGCACACCCTCGGTTGAACACTTTGGCGCCATCATCGCAGCAACCCTGCCCGAAAACGCCATCATGGTGGACGAGGCTGTGACCTCAGGTCGCCAGTTTGCCAAGACCTTGCCGCAAGCGGCACCGCACGATTGTATCGACATCACGGGCGGCGCGATCGGCTGGGGCTTACCTGCCGCCGTTGG
>CAMCII010000380.1 GCA_945874505.1 Bordetella parapertussis
GGTCAATGGCCAGTGTGTACTGAATCAAATCGTTGGTGCCGATCGACAGAAAATCGAGTGCCTCAGCAAACGGCTCGATGGCAATCGCAGTTGCAGGCACCTCAACCATTGCACCCACTAAAATACCATCGTCGTAGGCTTGACCGCGCTCGTCAAGCTCTCGCTTAGCTGCAGCAATCGCTGCTTTGGTTGCATGCACCTCGTGTATGTGTGCAATCATTGGGATCAAGATCCTAACCGTGCCATGCGCAGAGGCGCGCAATATCGCACGTAACTGTGTTGCAAATAGTTCAGGATGCGCCAGGCAATACCGTATTGCACGCAAGCCCAAAGCTGGGTTGGTTGCCACGGTTGCCTCGCCATCGAGTGTCTTATCGGCACCAATGTCTAGCGTGCGAATCGTCACAGGGCGATGTTGCATGGTTGTCACCACGCTCAAGTAAGCTTGATATTGTTCTTCTTCAGTTGGCAAATCATTGCGGCCAATAAACAAGAATTCACTCCGAAAAAGCCCAATCCCAGAGGCACCATTTGCTAACGCTAACTCTGCTTCATCAGGCAATTCAATATTTGCCTCTAACGAAATCTGAATACCATCAAGGGTTTCAGCAGGGACATCTTTTAACAGGGACAGCTCAGCGCGTTCATCGAGATAAAGTTGCTGCAGGCGTCGGTACTGGTCAAGTGCCTGCCGCGAAGGGTTCACCAACACTGCGCCATTGGCACCGTCTACCACCACCCAATCACCGTCTGACACAAGCGCACGTATATGCCCTAAAGCCACTACGGCTGGCACCCCTAGGCTGCGGGCGACAATCGCAGTGTGAGACGTTGCCCCTCCTAGGTCAGTCGCAAAGCCGGCAAAGCGCGCACCACGCAAGCGAATCATGTCGGCCGGTGAAATATCGTGCGCAACAACAATGAGTTGATCGTCTACATCAATCTCGTGGTTGAGCTCGAGAGTCTGTTTTGAACCAGACAGTACTTGTAGCACGCGCTCGATCACTTGCCGAACATCAGAGCCACGCTCGCGTAAGTATTCGTCTTCAATCGCTGCAAACTGCTCACCTAAGATCTGCCCTTGCGTCGTTAACGCCCATTCAGCGTTGTAATGTTTGTCTTGAATTAAGGCGAGCGCTTGATCAGCCAGCAACGGGTCGCTTAACAACATGCTGTGTACACTGAGCAGCGCGGCTAACTCACGCGGCGCATCGTCGGGCAAGTTCGCAGCCATATCGTTCATTTCTTGCTGCGTGGTATTTAAAGCGCTCGTTAAACGATTTTTTTCAGAGGGGATCTGTGCGATCGAAATTCGATAGTGCGAAACCTCGAGCGCGGTGGCCCCTAACACCACCACTCGCCCAATTGCATAGCCGCGCGCGACACCCTGCCCGTATAGGCACACCATCGGGCTGCCCAGTTGAGCAGTTGGTGTCAGGTTATTGGCCTTCACCGAATTTGTCATCAAAGAGTGCCCGCAATGCAGTCAAAGCCTGCTCAGCGTCACCGCCCGAAGCCTCGAGCTTGACCGTGCTACCAATACCGGCTGCCAACATCATCACGCCCATAATACTTTTTGCGTTGACCCGCTGAGCACCTTTAGAAATGAAGATCTCGCCGCTAAACTGACCCGCGAGTTGTGTGAGTTTGGCTGCTGCACGCGCATGCAGACCAAGCTTGTTGGATACGACGATCTCTAACTGAGGCATAAGACACTTTGCTTAAATAAAACTGTTTAGCTTGATGCTTTAGTCTACACGCAACAGCGCATGTGTGGCACCCGCAAGTGCACTTGTTGCCACATCTTCAAGGCTACCTTGTCGATAATTAATGGCGCGTAGCAACATCGAGGCGTTCACGCCACCCAACACACAGCACGGCACCCCCGCCGCTTGCACTAAGTGGCTGGCTTGCACTGCAATATTTGATGGGGTTGCGCCCGGAAGATCTGTCAGCACCAAGACGCCCGCACCCTGATCAGCCGCAAGCAGTTGTTGGGCGAGATTAGGCGCGCAGTCTGAGGCGCACTCGTTGGGCAAAATGTCCGCAACCTCGACCTCGGGCTCATGACCCAAAACATGCCTGGCGCAAGCCACGAGGGCCGAGGCTAAGGGCACGTGCGCGACAACCACAATAGCAATCATCTGAAATACCTAACTCGTAGTACGCACAGCGCTACACCACGACTGAAATTTTAGAAGGTGGCGGCAAGGCCACGGCGCGCTCTAACGCAAGCACAAAAAACTCAGCCACGTCAAAACCTGTTTGCTCGGTAATTTCAACAAAACAAGTCGGGCTTGTCACGTTGATTTCAGTAACGTACTCACCGATAACATCCAAGCCCACCAAGAGCAAACCTCGCGTCACCAATTGAGGTGCGATTTCGCGCGCGATTTCCCAGTCGCGTTCGGTCAGGGGTTGTGCAACCCCACGCCCACCCGCAGCCAGATTGCCACGCGTTTCGCCTGCGAGTGGTATCCGAGCCAAACAAAACGGCACGGGTTCGCCACCAATCAGCAAAATACGCTTATCGCCCTGTTTGATTTCAGGGATGTAGCGTTGCGCCATGATCGTACGCGTACCATCATGGGTCAACGCCTCAAGAATGGCGTTTAAGTTGGTTTCGTGTGGCGCCAAACGAAACACTCCTGTCCCACCCATGCCATCCAAGGGTTTGACAATCACGTCGTGATGTTCGATGTGAAACGCCTTTAAGCGATTCATGTCGCGAGTCACCAGGGTTGGAGTCGTGAATTTCGCGAACTCTGTAATCGCAAGCTTTTCAGGATGATTACGTATCGCAGCACCACTGTTAAAGACCCGAGCGCCCTGCGCTTCTGCATACTCAAGCATGTGCGTGGCGTAGACATACTCCATGTCAAAGGGCGGATCCTTGCGCATCAACACAGCCGAAAATTCTTGCAATGCGACATCTTTTGCAATTGACTCTTCATGCCACCAGGCATGACCATGCAAGTCTGCATTGGGTACAAGACTAATCGGCGTGGCATGCGCAAACACCTGCCCAGCTTGAATGAACAAGCCCCCCTGCAAAACGAAGCTTAAGCGATGACCGCGAGCGACAAGCGCTCGCATCATGGCCACTGAGCTATCTTTGTAGGCTTTTAGGTCTGGCAGCGGGTCAATGACAAACAGGACATGCATCATCAAGCGGCTTCTGCTTTACCCGCAGGTGTTTTCTTGCGAGGCGACAACACCATCACCATCTGGCGACCTTCAAGCTTAGGCATCGCTTCAACAGAAGCCATGTCAGTCAGATCGTCGCGCACACGTTCAAGGACTCGCATGCCGAGTTCTTGGTGAGCCATTTCACGACCACGAAAACGCAACGTCACTTTGGCCTTATCGCCTTCTTCGAGAAAGCGCTTAAGGTTACGCAGTTTGACCTGATAGTCACCTTCGTCGGTGGCAGGCCTAAACTTAACCTCTTTGACCTGAATGATTTTTTGCTTAGCGCGAGCTTCGGCTAAACGTTTTTGTTCTTGGTATTTGAACTTGCCGTAATCCATTAACCGGCAAACTGGCGGTTCAGCATTTGGGGCGATTTCAACTAAATCTACGCCTGCTTCTTCAGCCATACGAACAGCTTCTAGTGTATTAACAATACCTAACTGCTCGCCTTCGATTCCTAGTAAACGCACGTCGGGAACGCGGATGTCACCGTTAATGCGATGGGGTTTTTCTGTTGCGATGTTGACGACTCCTGAGGATTAGGCAGCCTGCGGTGCAGGCAAACCGGAATTGCGGCGTAAGGCCACATCTTCGTTTAGCAAAGAGGTGAACTGCTCAAAGGGCATGACACCCAGATCCAAACCACCCCGACTACGCACAGCCACAGCCCCTGCCTGACGCTCTTTTTCACCGACCACCAAGATATAGGGGACCTTCTGCATACTGTGTTCACGAATTTTATAGGTGATCTTCTCACCTCGGCAATCAGATTCTACTCTAAAGCCTTGTTTTTTCAGGCTTTGTGTGATTTCTGTTGCATATTCAGCAGTTGATTCAGAAATACAGCAAAC
>CAMCII010000381.1 GCA_945874505.1 Bordetella parapertussis
TTTTCGGTAAACGAGTAAGGCATGAGCACTCCGACTCGAGGTTACAAAGGGCCGTCAACCACGGCCCGGGGTAAAACAAAGAAAGTTCTAGTACTACAAACGACTTCAGAAAACCCGACTATTTGTCGTACTGTTATGCTTTTTGGCACAACAACCCCGACTGCGAGAGGGGTTTTCTGAAGACGCGTATGCCCGGGAAGGTGATTAAACGTTCCCGGGAGACTAACAAAAAGCCTTATTTCAACTCGGCCTTTGCACCGGCTTCTTCGAGCTTCTTTTTGGCAGCTTCAGCGTCAGCCTTAGCAATGCCTTCTTTCACTGGCTTTGGTGCGCCATCAACCAAATCTTTAGCCTCTTTCAAGCCAAGACCAGTGATTTCGCGAACAGCTTTAATGACGCTTACTTTGTTTGCGCCGATTTCTGTCAGATGAACAGTGAACTCTGTCTGCTCTTCAGCAACAGCAGCAGCGCCACCGGCAGCTGGGGCAGCAACTGCAACAGCAGCAGCAGCAGCAGACACGCCAAACTTCTCTTCCATTTCTTTGATCAACTCTGACAATTCAAGCACTGTCATGCTAGAGATTGCGTCGAGGATTTCAGCTTTAGTAGCCATTTGTAGAACTCCAGATTAAATAAAGTTTGCCAGGGGTTGGTATCGCTTGTCGTTCAATGAAGTTTCAGCTGACCGCAATTAAGCGGCCTGCTTTTGATCGCGCACAGCCGCTAGGCCACGTACGAACTTGGTTGGAACTTCGTTGAGAGTACGTACAAATTGCGCGATCGGCGCCTGCATGGTTCCAAGCAATTTTGATAACAACTCGTCGCGTGACGGCATCGTGGCCAAGGCCTTAACACCATTGACATCAAGGATGCTGTTGGGCAAGGCCCCAGCTTTGATGGCTAGCTTTTCGTTGGTTTTCGAAAACTCTGAAAGAACTTTTGCAGCAGCAACTGGATCGGTGCTGATCGCATAGATCAGGGGACCAACCAGCTTGGTTGATAGCGCCTCGAAAGGTGTACCAACAATTGCTTTGCGTGCCAGCGAGTTTTTTAAGACTCGCAAGTACACGCCCGACGCACGCGCATTTTTGCGCAGTACGGTGACAGAGGCGACGTCCAGACCACGGTACTCTGCAACTACAATCGACTGCGCCGTTGCGACTTGCGTCGTCACGTCTTCGATTACAACTGCCTTCTCTTTACGATTGAGACTCACGGTTTGAACACTCCATCAAAAGATGCGGGGGAAAAATTCCCTTTGCATCAACCGAATGCGGCGAACCTGGTCGAGTTCTTAAAAGAAATCTTCCGTGGACGCCGTCTGCGCTGGATCTAGAAACATCCTAGTATTAAGCTTGAGCTATTGGACAAAGATGACTTTGTCGCAACAGTTTTGGCTCCAACGGTCTTTGACAGCAGCACTCAGACAAGTCTGAGTACGGCCCAAAGTCTGTACAACTTGACGACGGCTTATTGCGCCGTGGCTGTCAAGGATCCAACTTCTACGCGCGCACCACCACCCATCGTGGAGGACACAGCAATTTTACGTAGATAAATACCCTTTGAAGCGGTTGGGCGCGCTTTGTTTAACGCGTCAACTAATGCTGCAAGGTTTGAGCGCAATTGTTCAACGCCAAAGGAGGCGCGACCAATCGTGGCGTGAATAATGCCCGCCTTGTCAGTGCGGTATTGAACCTGACCGGCTTTAGCGTTTTTAACCGCTTGAGCGACATCGGGCGTCACTGTACCGACTTTTGGGTTTGGCATCAGGCCGCGTGGCCCGAGGATTTGACCAAGGGTACCGACAATACGCATAGTGTCAGGAGAGGCAATGACGACGTCGAAATTAAAGGTGCCACCTTTAATTTGCTCAGCAAGGTCTTCCATGCCGACAATGTCTGCGCCTGCTGCTTTGGCTTGTTCGGCCTTATCACCCTGTGCAAACACAGCCACGCGTACAGACTTGCCTGTGCCTTCTGGCAACACCACTGAGCCGCGAACGAGTTGGTCTGATTTTTTAGGATCAATACCAAGCTGAACAGCGATATCGATTGATTCGTCAAACTTTGCGGTGGCGCACTCTTTTACGAGGGCGATCGCTTCTGTGACGGGATACATTTTTTCGCGGTCGATCTTTTGGGCGACCATCGCCATGCGCTTTGAAGTTTTAGCCATGATTAGACTCCCTCTACCGTGATGCCCATGCTGCGGGCGCTACCAGCGATGGTGCGTACAGCGGCATCCAAATCGGCAGCGGTTAAGTCAGGTGCTTTCGCTTTGGCGATTTCTTCAGCCTGAGCGCGGGTAAGCTTGCCTACCTTATCGGTATGCGGACGCGGTGACCCTTTTTGAATGCCTGCAGCTTTCTTAATCAGAATCGACGCAGGTGGCGTCTTCATGATGAAAGTGAAGCTCTTATCGGCAAACGCTGTAATTACCACAGGAATTGGCAGACCTGGCTCGAGACCTTGTGTCTTGGCGTTAAAGGCCTTGCAGAATTCCATGATGTTCAAACCGCGTTGACCCAGGGCTGGGCCAATCGGTGGTGATGGATTGGCCTTACCAGCTGGTACTTGCAGCTTGATGAAGCCGACGATTTTTTTCGCCATGCTGTGCTCCTTGCGGGTTCAAACGCCTACACCATATGGTGTTGGGCTCCCCGGGGTTGAAAAATTGAAACTATCTATGCGACTAAACTATCTGTGCTACTAAACTATCTGTGCGACTAACTATTAACTAAATACGCTATAAAAACTAAATCTTGTCTTGCTAACGCTAGTGTCTTGTCGGGTCAATCAGGTTTTTTCTACCTGGCTGAAATCAAGCTCAACAGGCGTTGAGCGACCAAAAATAGCGACAGAAACCCGTACTTTGCTTTTCTCGTAGTTCACTTCTTCAACATTGCCATTAAAGTCAGCAAACGGGCCATCCTTGACTCGAACCATCTCGCCCACTTCAAACAACACTTTTGGACGTGGCTTCTCGATGCCTTCTTCCATTTGTGAAAGGATTTTTGCCACTTCTTTTTCTGAAATGGGTGTTGGACGGTTGCCCGAGCCGCCTAAAAATCCTGTTACACGTGGCGTGTTTTTAATCACGTGCCAGCTTTCATCTGTAAGGTCCATCTCAACCAAAACATAGCCTGGGAAAATACGACGCTCAGAAATTGATTTCTGGCCACCTTTAGACTCTACGACTTCTTCTGACGGTACAAGCACTTGCCCAAAGAGATGCTGTAAACCAGCCCGCTCAATTCTTTCGAGCATGGCTTTGTGGACACTTTTTTCCATGCCGGAATAGACATGAACGACATACCAACGTTTACTCATGGATCGTCCTTGTTATTTCCAGCCGAGCAGCACGCCAAACAGTAGCCACCCAATTAACTTGTCTAACACCCAGAGAAACAATCCCATGACTGCAACGAACGCAAACACGATTCCGGTCATCTGTAGCGTTTCTTTGCGAGTTGGCCAGACGACGCGCTTGACTTCGTTGTAGGACTCGTGCGCGAAGGCAATCGTACGACGACCTGGTTCACTCATCCAGGCAATCACAGCGGCTAACGCAAGACTACCTACGAATATTGCAACGCGGGCGACCATTGGTAATTTCGACTCAAGTACTGAGAAGCCAACGATGCCAGCGATGATGACGAGCACAGCCAAGCCTAACTTCAGTTTGTCTGTCACGCTTGTTACGGTTTCGATCGATGTGTTCGACATATTCAGCGCTTAAGCACAAAAAGTGTGCTGTCCGCAATTTTGTTTTTTGGCGGTGGCAGGGGCAGAGAGCCTCGAACTCCCAACCTTCGGTTTTGGAGACCGACGCTCTGCCAATTGAGCTATGCCCCTAGACCTGCACTGATAAAAAGATTGGTGCCTTTCGGCACCGATCCGACTCTTTACTTCAAGATTTTTGCAACGACGCCGGCGCCAACAGTACGGCCACCTTCGCGAATTGCAAAACGCAAGCCTTCTTCCATGGCGATCGGTGCGAGCAGCTTGATCGTCATCGAGACGTTATCACCAGGCAA